>JAQGKN010000130.1 GCA_028290085.1 Hyphomicrobiales bacterium | reverse complement strand
CGCCACAATCTCGCGGGCTCGCCCGGCTGCACGATCATGCCGGGCCTGCATCAGCAAGGCGACATGATCGTCAATACCAAGAAGCGTTACGATTGCTTCCAGGGCACCGACCTCGACATCACACTGCGCACGCATGGCATCAACATGGTGCTCATCACCGGCATCAACACGAACAGCTGCGTACTCGCCACGGCCTGCGCCGCGAATGTGCGCGATTACGCGGTCGTCGTGGTCGAGGATTGCGTGGATACGATGGACAGTCCCGAACACCACAGCGCCGCCCTGCTCTGCCTGAAAACAGCTTTCGGACACGTCATGACCTCGGCCGAAATTCTCGCGAAAATGAAGTCGAGGAGCCTCGCATGAGCGAACCCATGAAGCCCGGCGAACGCGCGGAATTTTCTGCCATCGTCGATCGTCCGCCGCTGAAACTGCTCAATGACGCGCGCATCATCGTCTGGAGCATCGTCAATCTCGAAGTGTGGGATATCACGCGCCCGATGGCGCGGCAGGTCATTCCTGCGCCCACGGGACAGGTTCTTCTGCCCGACGTGCCCAACTGGAGCTGGCACGAGTACGGCATGCGTGTCGGCGTCTGGCGCTTCTTCGATCTCTACAAGAATCTCGGCATCAAGCCGACCTTGTCGATCAATGCACGCGTCTGCGAGGATTATGCGCGTCGCGGCGCAGGCGCGCGATGCCGGCTGGGAGTTCATGGCGCACGCCAACGACCAGATGCCGATCCACAAGATCGAAGACCAGGCCGGCATGATCGCCAAGTCGATGGAGGTGATCGAAAAATTCACGGGCAAGCCGCCCATCGGCTGGCTGGGACCCGGCCTGACGCAGACCTACGAGACGCCAGATCTGCTCGCCGCCGCCGGCGTGAAATACATCGGCGACTGGGTCCATGACGAATAACCCGGTGTCATCAACACGACGAACTGGCCGCTGGTCACGCTGCCCTACACGGTCGAGCTCAACGACATTCCCATGATGCTCGTGCAGCATCACGAGTCCGAATATTGGAAGCGCCGCTGCTGCGACCAGTTCGACCGGCTCTGGCAGGAAGGTGAGGAGCGCCCGCGCATCATGTCCATGGCGATCCATCCCTATGTGTCGGGACAGCCGCATCGCATCAAATATCTCGAAGAGATCTACGCCCATATCAACAGCCATCCGGGTGTCGTGCACATGAACGGCGCCGAGATCTACAAATGGTACAACGACCAGAAGAAGGTGCACCCGTGAGCCCGTTCGTCATCCCCCGGCCAGACATTGCATCGCTGCCAGTCACAGGCACATCCGCCCGTTTTCCCGTCCGCCGCATTTATTGCGTCGGACGCAATTATCTCGCCCATGTGCGCGAGATGAATGAAGGTGCGGACGAACGCGATCCGCCCTTCTTCTTCCAGAAGCCAGCCGACAGCATCGTCCATGACGGCGAGAACGTGCCTTACCCGACGCTCACGAAGTCGCTGCATCACGAGGTGGAACTCGTGGTCGCAATCTCGAAGGGCGGCGCCCGCATTCCGCAGGAGCAGGCGCTCGATCATGTCTTCGGCTATGGCGTCGGCATCGACCTGACGCGGCGCGATCTGCAGACCGTCGCCAAGGACAAGGGCTGGCCCTGGGAGATGGGCAAGTCGTTCGATCATTCCGCGCCGCTCAGCGCGCTCGCACCTGCAAGCGAGGTCGGCCATCGCGCGGATCTCGCGATCACACTCGCGGTGAACGGCAAGACGCGGCAGTCTTCGACGGTCGCGCATATGACGTGGTCGGTGCCAGAGATCATCTCCAAACTGTCGGAGCATTACCGTCTCGAGCCCGGCGACATCATCATGACCGGCACACCCGAAGGGGTCGGCGCGGTTGCCGCAGGCGATGTCATCGAAGCCTCGGTCGAGGGGCTACCGTCGCTGAAGGTCACGCTCACGGAGCCGCTTTCATCATGACGCCGCTCGAAAGGCTCGCCTATTCACCCATCACGCAGCGCCCGAAGCTGGAGCTTCCGGGCGGTGCGCGGCTGGCGCTGTGGATCATCGTCAACATCGAGGAATGGGACATTCAGGCCACGATGCCGCGCACGGTGCTGACACCGCCCGCGGGTGGTTCGCCGATCCCCGATATTCCGAACTGGGCCTGGCACGAATACGGCAACCGCGTTGGCTTCTGGCGCATACTGAAACTGTTCGACGAATTCGACGTGCCCGGCGTTCTCGCCATCAACGGCTCGGCCATCGAGGCCTACAAGCCGATTGCGCAGGCAGCGCTCGACCGCAATTGGGAATTCATCGGCCACGGCTTTACGCAGAAGAACATGCAGAGGGTCGAGGACGAGGCGCTCGACATTCGCAAGACAACCGAAGCCATCCAGAATTTCACCGGGAAGAAGCCGCGTGGATGGCTCGGGCCCGGCCTGACGGAAACGTGGGACACGCCCGACATCCTGCACGAAGCGGGCTACGATTATCTCTGCGACTGGGTGCTCGACGATCAGCCGGTCGTGCTGAAGACACGCGGCGGCACCATCACAAATGTGCCCTATACGCAGGAATGTAACGACGTCGCGATGATGCTGATCCAGCATCACAAGGGTTCGGAGTATCGCGACCGCGCGCTCGATCAGTTCGAGCAATTGCACGAAGATTCCCGCGACGGCGCGCGCGTCATGGCACTCGTGTTGCATCCCTACATCATGGGTGCACCCCATCGCCTGAAGTATTTCAAGCAGGTTCTGGAGACGATCCGCCACAAGGAGGGTGTCGTGTTCTGGACCGGCGAGCAAATTCTGGACTGGTTCAAGGGCGAGCAGGCCCGCCTCGGCAAAAGCGGAGCCTGACGCCGATGATGGCCTTCCAGATCATGAACGGGTTGACCTTCGCCGCGCTGCTGTTCGTGGTGGCGTCGGGCTTCACGCTGATCTTCGGGCTGTTGCGCATCGTCAATCTGGCGCATGGCGCGCTCTATCTGTTTGGCGGTTATGTCGGCTATTCCGTGGGCTCGCTCACTGGCAGCTTCATTCTCGCCGGGCTCGGCGCCATGGCTTTCGTCGCGTTGGCCGGCCTCGTGCTCGACCTCGGCCTGCTGCGCTTCGTGCGCGGCTATGAATTGCGGCAGGTGATGCTGACGCTCGGCGTCGCCTTCGTGCTCAACGATCTCGCACTGGTCATC
>JAQGKN010000122.1 GCA_028290085.1 Hyphomicrobiales bacterium | reverse complement strand
TGGCCCCTTGAGTGCGCTCCGCGTCATAGGTGCGCAGGTGTTCGTCGAGCTCCCCGATGTGCAGCTTCAGCCGCGAGATGGACTCGGCCGTGTGATCGACCCAGCCATGGCCGCGATCTTCCGCCAGTTTCAAGCGGCCCGCCTCAAGGGCTGCGAGCTGCTTGGTCTTGCGCTGTCGTTCCTGATGGCACCAGTCTGTCAGGTCTGCTAGAGCTGTCATATCTGGAACCTCCTCTTTTCACCCTCAGGGCGATGAAGACATGGCACGCGCCGCTTTCTCGACGGCGGATTTCGGTGTTGCGTAGAGCTCCGTCAGAAGGGCCTGCGCATCGGCGCCATTCATCGGCGACACATCGATGTTGGTGCGTTCCGCCTCGGCCAGAAACTCCGGGTCTGCCATCGTCAGGTCGAAGGCACGGCGGAGCGCGGCGGCACGGTCGGCCGGGATGCCCGGCGGTGCGAAGAAGGGACGCGCCATGCTCTGCGTCGCGACGATCAGGCGGATGATCTGCAATTGCTCGGGGTTTTTGGCGAGTTCGGTGATCAGCGGAACATTCGGCAAATCCGGATGCTTTTCAACGGCGTTCTGCACGATGACGTTGATGGACTTTTCGGCCAGCCATTTAGCATAGCGCGTCTTGATCGTGCTGTAGGAGATACCGCAATAGCCCTCCGTCTCGCCACGCTCCATCGACAGGGCTTGCTCGTTGGTGCCCGGGTATCCCGTTACCAGACGGATCGGCGCGCCGAACAGATTGTGGATCATGTTGGCGAAAGCATCGGGATCAGCGCCGGTGCCCTGACCTGAGGCGATGAACTCCTTCGTCATCATGTCATCCCAGGTCTTCACCTTCGAGGTCTTCCAAGAGATGCAGGTGCTGATGTCCTTGGAGATGCTGCCCAGCGAGACGAATTTCGTGCTGTCGAATTTCTGCGGCGTGAAGAGCGGCTCCATCAGCGCGATGCGCGCGAGCGTGCCGATGACCGAGCCATCCTTCGGCGCGATGGAATAGAGATAGCCTGCGGCGATCACGCTGCCCGAGCCCGGCATGTTCTGCACGACAACGGCGGGATTGCCAGGAATGTGGCGGCCGATGTAGCGCGCCAGCAGCCGCGCGTTCAGGTCGTATCCTCCGCCCGCGCTGACACCGACGATGAGGACGAGTTTGTTGGCGCGATAGAAATCCTCGACGCTTTGCTCGGCGGCGGCGGAGGCGCCGATTGAGGCCATACTCGTGGCCATCACAGCGCAGAAGCCGATTGCAACCCGGAATGCCGCCTTGAGCATGAATGTCCCCTCCCCCATCGATGACCGGCCCGATTTTTCGGATCCCCTTGGTTTCACCGCGTGCGCTATCTGAGCAGCGATCGCGGCGGCGCGCAAGGCGGCAGGCTTCCATCTGCCGGCAGAACGGTACGCTTCGGAACCAACTGGACGCGGCTAAGTTGTCTTCGCGAGGGCGGCCTTCGGGAACGTCCGCATGAAGAGCCCCCAAAGGGAGACCGTCCAATGAAAATCATCGCAACAGCCGCCGCAGCCTTTCTCCTCGCCTGCGCTTTCGGCGCCCCCGCCAGCGCCGCGCCGATGGTGCCCGCAAGTGCTGCCATCGCCGGTGATGTCGCAGCCCCGCAGATCGAGCAGGCCGCATATCGCGGGCACCGCAATTGGCGCGGCAATCGCGGCCGCCATTATGGTTGGACGCGCGGCCATCACTACGGTGCGCGCAACCATGGTCGTCGCGGTCGCCACTGAGCCGCCACTTATCTAGCTTCCTCCCGGCGCCAACCCTCGGCGCCGGGATTATTTTGCTTGCACGGCCACGTTTGCAACCCCCATCGCTATGGGCATAGGCTCCACTGAGTTCAACGGAGGTCCCTCAATGGCCCACGGTGACCCCAGAAACTGGATGTGGTCCGAAGCGGTTGAAATGCTTTCGCGCGCCGAGAGAATGCACCGCGAGGTGTTTTCGCCGCGTTCCACGCGCGCGCAACCCATATGGGAACCACCTGTCGATGTGCTCGAAACCGACCAGGAAATCCTGATCTTCATCGCGTTGCCGGGTATTGCTCCCGAGCAGGTCGAAGCCGCGATCGAAGGCTCCACTGTGCTCGTAAGCGGGCGTCGCGTGCTGCCGCCGCAATTGCGCACAGCAATCATCCATCGACTCGAATTGCCCCAGGGACGCTTTGAACGGCGCATTCCATTGCCGCCGGGCCGTTACGATTCCATCGCCCGCACCGCGAGCGACGGGTGCATGCTGATCAGCCTCCACAAGGCCCGCTGAAGGAGCATCCTTCATGATCTCACATCATCAACCTGTCAGGGCAGCCGTGGATGAAGCCGGGTCAGGCACCGACACAACCGCCTCGCCCGTTCCGCCCGACGCGCTTATCATCCTTCCGGTCCGCGAGACCGTCTTGCTGCCGGGAACGGTGTTCCCGATTTCCATCGGGCGCGAGCGGTCCATCGCAGCCGCGCAGCAGGCGGTGCGCGAGGAGCGCCAGATTGGCATATTGATGCAACGAGACGCCGCCGTTGCAGATCCAACAGGGCTCGATCTGCATCGCATGGGCACCATCGCCAATGTGTTGCGCTATGTGAATGCGCCCGACGGAACGCATCATCTCGTCGTGCAGGGTGAGCAGAGGTTTCGCGTTGATGCCTTTCTGCGCGAGCGCCCGTTCATCACGGCGCGCGTGCAACGAATCGAGGAACCCGAGACGCTGACGCCCGACCTTGAGGCGCGTTTCCGTCATCTCAAGCAGCAGGCGCTGGAGGCGCTGGAGCTTCTGCCACAGGCACCGCGTGAACTGATCAGCACCGTGCAATCGATCGCAGCTCCCGGCGCGCTGGCCGATCTGGTCGCGGCCTATCTCGAGATCTCCGCCGATGCCAAGCAGGAATTGCTGGAGACCGTCGACCTCACGGCGCGCATCGACAAGATCGCCAAGCTCATGGCGGAACGCCTCGAGGTTTTGCGACTGACGCATGAGATCGGCCAGCAGACCAAAGCCGCATTCGACCAGCGCCAGCGCGAAGCCGTTCTGCGCGAGCAGATGGCCACCATCCAGCGCCAGCTCGGCGAAGGTGAAGGCCGCAGTGCCGAGGTGCAGGAACTCAGCGAAAAGATCACACGCGCCGGCATGCCAGCCGAGGTTGAAGAACAGGCGCGACGCGAATTGCGCCGGTACGAGCGCATGCCCGAAGGCGCGAGCGAAGCTGGCATGGTCAGCACCTATCTCGACTGGCTGCTCGCCTTGCCCTGGGCGCTCAAGGACGAAAAATCAATCGATATCGCCGAAGCGCGGCGCATTCTCGATGACGATCATTTCGGCCTGGAGAAGATCAAGCAGCGCATCGTCGAATATCTCGCCGTGCGCAAACTCGCGCCGCACGGCAAGGCTCCTATTCTCTGCTTCGCGGGGCCGCCCGGCGTCGGCAAGACATCGCTTGGCCAATCCATCGCACGCGCCATGGACCGCGCCTTCGTGCGCGTCAGTCTTGGTGGCGTGCACGACGAGGCTGAAATACGCGGGCATCGTCGCACCTATGTCGGCGCGCTACCGGGCACGATCATTCAGGGCATTCGCAAGGCGGGCGCGCGCGACTGCGTGATGATGCTCGACGAGATCGACAAGATGGGACAGGGCATCCAGGGCGATCCATCCGCGGCAATGCTGGAGGTTCTGGACCCGGAGCAGAATGCGACCTTCCGCGACAATTATCTCGGCGTGCCCTTCGACCTGTCGCGTGTCGTCTTCATCGCCACCGCCAATATGCTGGACACCATTCGCGGGCCGTTGCGCGACCGCATGGAAATCATCACGCTCGCCGGCTACACGGACGATGAGAAATTGCAGATTGCCCGGCGTTACCTCGTCAAGCGGCAGCTCGACGCCAATGGGCTCGCGCCAGAGCAGGCCGAGATCGATGACGAGGCGCTACGGCAGGTCATCCATGCCTACACGCGCGAGGCAGGCGTGCGCGGACTGGAGCGCGAGATTGGGCGCGTCATGCGGTCGGCCGCCGTGCGGATCGCGGAAGGCAGCACAACTCACGTGCGCATCGCCCTGGAAGATCTCACACCAATTCTAGGCGCCGCGCATTTCGAGAGCGAAGTAGCCATGCGCACCAGCGTTCCAGGCGTTGCCACCGGACTCGCGTGGACGCCTGTTGGCGGGGACATTCTCTTCATCGAAGCGGCCCGTTCCCCGGGGCGCGGCACGCTGATCCTCACGGGCCAGCTTGGCGACGTCATGCGTGAGAGCGCACAGGCTGCGCTGACATTGGTGAAGAGCCGTGCGGCCTCGTTTGGCATCGCAGCTGAAGTTTTGGAAAAACACGACATCCATATTCACGTGCCAGCCGGCGCGACACCCAAGGATGGGCCGAGTGCGGGCGTCGCCATGTTTACCGCGCTCGTGTCGTTGCTGACCGGACGCACTGTGCGCAGCGACACTGCGATGACTGGCGAGATCTCGCTGCGTGGCCTCGTGCTTCCTGTCGGCGGCATCAAGGAGAAGGTGATTGCCGCCGCGCGTGCGGGCCTGACACGCGTGATGCTGCCTGCACGCAACAAGCGCGACTACGACGACATCCCCGAGGATGCGCGCAAACGGCTGGAATTCATCTGGCTCGAGCGCGTGGATGAAGCAATCGTTGCCGCGCTCGAACCGTTGCCGGCTTCGTGATGCGTCGCGAGCGCGCCCCAGGCATTGCGTCGGCTCAGATCTGCACAGGCGTCTTGGCTGACGTGGCGTTCACGAGAGCCGATACGACGACGGCTACAATGATGTTAGCCACGAGCGCGA
>JAQGKN010000655.1 GCA_028290085.1 Hyphomicrobiales bacterium | reverse complement strand
TCGTCAATTCGGGAGCGATCAATACCGCTGGCAGCGATTCAGCAGCGATCCTGGCCCAATCGCTCGGTGGCGGCGGCGGCCGGGGCGGTCTATCAGCCTCCGGCGCCGGCGGATTCGGCGGCGAAGGCACCAATCTGAATGTCAGTGTCGCAGTCGGCGGCTCTGGCGGCAGCGGCAATGTCGCGGGCAAGGTCGTCGTCGACACCAGTGGCGATCTTACGACGACGGGCGATGGAGCGCAGGGGATTTACGCGCAGTCGATCGGCGGCGGCGGTGGCAATGCCGGCGGCGCCATGAGTTTCGTGCTCGGTTTCAACGCGAGTTCCAGCGGCAGTTCTGTCGGCGCCAATGTGTCGGTCGGCGGGTCTGGGGGCTCGGGCAATCTCGGCGGCGCCGTGGTCATCGAGACGCGCAGCGGTACGATCGAGACCACAGGCATCGGCTCGGCCGGCATTCTCGCTCAATCCATCGGCGGCGGCGGCGGTGCTGGCGGCCGGGCCAACAGCATGACTGTCCTGCTCGGATCGAGCTGCAGCAGCGATCTTGCCGGTCCGGCGCTGGCAGCCTGCAAAACGGCGAATGAAAAGGGCGTGAAGAACAATTTTTCGGCGGCGGTCGCCGTCGGCGGCAGCGGCGGCTCGGGCAATAACGCGTCGACGGTCGACGTCACCAACAGGCAGGCGATCATCACGCTCGGCGCGAATTCCGACGGCATTGTCGCGCAATCGATCGGCGGTGGCGGCGGCACAGGCGGCGACGGCATCATCGGACTCGGCGGCCTTTTGCCGGAGCCCGTGGTCCAGGCGGTGGCGGTTGGGTCCAACACCATCTTCCCGACGGCTGCGTCCTTCCTGAAGAAGTGGAATGTCGCGGTCGGCGGTTCTGGCGGCGCAAGCGGCGACGGCGAGAAGGTGACGATCGATAATTTCGGCGCCATCCAGACGACGGGTAATTATGCGCGCGGCATCATCGCGCAGAGCGTTGGTGGCGGCGGCGGCGACGGCGGCAACAGCAGCGCGGGCGCGCTCGGCAAGATCGGCATCGGCGGATCGGAGGGATCGCAGGGCAATGGCGGGGAAGTGCTCGTCACCAACGAAGCCGGCGCGACCGTCTGGACCAAGGGTAATTACGCAACCGCCATCTTCGCGCAGAGCGTCGGCGGCGGCGGCGGCACTGGCGGGGCGGGCTCCGGCCTCATCAATATCGGCGGCAGCGGCAGTTCGGGCGGGGTCGGCGGAACGGTGACCGTCGACAACCGGGCAGACCTTCAAACCGACGGGCTCGGCTCGGTGGCGATTCTGGCGCAATCGGTCGGCGGCGGCGGCGGCGCCTCGGCCGGTGGCGGCTACTTCCCTGGCCTCGTCGTCATAGGCGGCGATGCGGGCAACGGCAGTTCGGGTGGCGCGGTCAACATCACCAACAGTGGCAGCATCTTCACCTTCGGCGATGATTCCGGCGCGATCTTCGCGCAGAGCGTCGGCGGCGGCGGCGGCATCGCCAATGAGACGATGATCGATATCGACGGCAATGCTTTGCCCATCAATCCCGGCATCCCCTTGGGCGCGATCAAGCTCGGTGGCGATTTCGGCGTCGTCGCGATCGGCGGCGGCGGCGGCAATGGCGCCAATGGCGGCATCGTCACGATCAACAACAGCGGCCAGGTGACGACGCATGGCCAGAATTCCGTGGGCATGACGGCGCAGTCGATCGGCGGCGGCGGCGGCTCGGGCTCGCGCGCGACCGGACTTTTCGCCATGGGCGGCGACGGCGGCGCGACGGGCAATGGCGGCGACGTCACCGTCACCAACAGCGGCGTGGTGACGACCGACGGAACGCTGTCCCACGGCATTCTTGCGCAATCGATCGGCGGCGGCGGCGGCAGCAGCGCGTCCGACGGTGTCGGCACTGGCACGGCCTGCAACACGGATACGCTGACGACCGCGACCGACTGCACGCTCAAGGGCGAGGCGGCTCCCGGCACCCCGGGCGGCGCCTATGGGCTCGTCTCCTACGGCGGAAAAGCGGGCGCGGCAGGAGATGGCGGCGCGGTCGAGGTCGACAATAATACGGGTGGCAAGATCTTCACGTCCGGCGATCGGGCGTCCGCGATCTTCGCGCAATCGATCGGTGGCGGCGGCGGCGCGGGCGGCAATGCTCTCGGCGCCAAGGCGGTCACCATGGGCGGCAGCGATGCCAGCGGCGATGGCGGCACGGTCACGGTCAGAAATCACGACCAGCTCGTCACGGCCGGGGACTTCGCCTCGGCCATCGTGGCGCAGTCCGTCGGCGGCGGCGGCGGATCCGGCGCGCTGACCGGTGGCGTGAACCTGCTCGGTGGCACCGGCACGGCCAGAGGCAACGGGGCACTTGTCACCGTCGAAAACTCGGCCTTGATCCAGACGGGAGACAGCGCAAAGGGCTCTGGCTTCGCGGCCTATGGCATTCTGGCGCAGTCGATCGGCGGTGGCGGCGGGCAGGGTGGCGCGAACGGCGCTGACACCCTCGTACTTGGCGGTGGAACTGGCGACAGCGCCGGCGTGTCGCTCACC
>JAQGKN010000088.1 GCA_028290085.1 Hyphomicrobiales bacterium | reverse complement strand
GGAAGACATGGCTGCTGCACCCGCCTCGGTTCGGCAGCACCCAAGCCCCGACGACAGGCCCCCAGCGCACATCACCGTGCGGGGGCTCTACAAGCAGTTCCAGGGTTCGGTCATCTACGAGAACTTCGACATCGACATTCCCCGCGGCAAGTTCGTCTCGATCTTCGGGCCGAACGGCTGCGGGAAATCGACCCTGATCAACCTGATCTCCGGTCTTATTCCTCTCGACAGCGGCGAAGTGCTGTTCGACGGAAAGACGCTGGCGGAAACGCGCATCGGCTACGTCTTCCAGAACTATCGCGAGGCACTTTTCCCCTGGATGACGGCTTTCGACAACATCGCCTATGCACTCAAGCTGCGCGGCGTGCCGAAGGCGGAAGCGCATGAAAAAGTGCGCAAGCTCGTCGCGCATCTGGGCGTCAAGATCGACCTCACCATCTACCCCTACATGATGTCTGGCGGCCAGCAGCAGCTGGTCTCGATCATGCGCGCGCTGATCGTCGACCCTGAAGTGCTGTTTCTCGACGAGCCCTTCTCGGCGCTCGACTATGAGATGACGCTGTTCATGCGCGAGCAATTGCAGCGCATCTTCGAAGAGACCGGCACTACTATGGTGCTCGTCTCGCACGATCTCGAAGAAGCCGTCTATCTCGCCGACTACGTGCTGCTGCTGACGCGGCGGCCGGGCAATATCGCGGCCTACCCCAAGGTCGAGATCGCGCGGCCGCGCAATGACGCGACGCTCGCAAACCCGGACTTCGTCGCGCTTAAAAGCAGCTGCCTTGAGATCTTCCAGCGCGAGGTTCGCCGCTCATGACAAAGACGAGCGATCGTTATCTCCCCCTGATCGGCGTGCTGGGCCTGATCGTCTTCTGGTACGTTGGCTACTGGTCGCACATCATCGACCCCGTCCTGCTGCCCCCGCCCCATGCGGCCGCCGTCGCCCTCTGGAAGGGCATGGCGGGTGGCGCCCTCTATGCCGACTTCTTCTTCACGGTGTGGAGAACGCTGGCTGCCATCGTCATCGCCTGCGTGATCGCGATTCCGCTCGGCATTGTGCTCGGCGCGAACGAGCGGCTTTATCGCTCAGTGGAATTCATCATCGATTTCTTCCGCTCGACGCCGGCATCTGCGCTGTTCCCGCTGTTCCTCGTGATCTTCGGCGTGGGCGACCGCACCAAGATTTATGTCGCGGCTTTTGGCGCGGCGCTCGTCATCCTCTTCAACGTCTCTTACGGCGTGATGAATGCGCGCAAGACCCGCATTCTCGCGGCGAAGCTCATGGGCGCCTCGACCTGGCGCGTCATGAAGGACGTCGTGCTGATGGAATCACTGCCGCAAACCTTCGTCGGTCTGCGCAACGGCATTTCGCTGGCGCTGGTCATCGTGGTGGTCGCCGAGATGTTCATCGGCTCCGTCAACGGCATCGGCCATCGCGTGTTCGAAGCGCAGCAGATGTTCGAAATGCCCGACATGTACGCGTCGATCTTCGCGGCGGGCGCGCTGGGCTATGGCCTCAACATTCTCTTCCTGATGGTCGAGAAGAGCTTTGTGCATTGGTCGGGTAAATGAGTGAGCATTCCGGGCTGAACCGCCATTCGGCGGTCGATCTCGCACGCATGATCCGCACGAAAGAGGTGACGCCCAGCGAAGTGCTGGACGCGCATCTCGCGGTGATCGCGCGCATCAATCCGCAGCTCAACGCCATCGTCACGCTGGACGAGGAGGGTGCGCGCGCGCAGGCCAAGCTTGCGGGCGAAGCCGTGCAGCGCGGCGACACGCTCGGCCCCTTGCATGGTCTGCCTGTCGTCATCAAGGATGTGACCCTGACAAAGGGCATGCGAACCACCTATGGCTCGCCACTCTACGCCGATTTCATCCCCGACGAGGACGCTGAACCTGTCGCGCGTCTTCGCCGCGCCGGCGCCATTGTCCTCGGCAAGACCAACACGCCGGAGTTCGCGGCGGGCGCCAACACAATCAACGAAGTCTTCGGCGTGACCCGCAATCCGTGGGACCCGACGCGCAGCCCGGCGGGATCGTCGGGCGGCTCTGCCGTCGCTGCAGCCACCGGCATGGTCCCACTCGCTCAGGGCACGGATTTCGGCTGCTCGATCCGAATCCCGGCATCCTTCTGCGGTATTGTGGGACTGCGCACCACCGCTGGCCTCATCCCGAACCGCCCGATGCGTCTGCCCTGGGATCCGGGCCAGGTGCATGGACCGCTGACGCGCTCGGCGGAAGACGCGGCGCTGATGCTGGATGCCATGATCGGGCTCGATCCGCTCTGGCCGATCTCGGTCGCGCCGCCCTGGGCCAATTCGCTCGATCATGTGAACGCGACGCAGGACGCCAAGGGGCTTCGCGTCGCCTATGTCTCCGACATTGCTGGCTTTGGCGTCGATGCGGAGGTCGATGCGATCTGCCGCGCCGCGGCGCTCGGCCTTGCGCACGATCGTGCTCACGTCGATCACATCACCTTCGATTGTTCGGACGGGTTTGCGACCTACAAGACATTGCGCGGCGAATGGATGGTCGGGCAGCAGCTCGAACGCATCGCCATGCTTGAAAAGTTCGGCCCCAATCTCGCGGGCAATGTGAAGGCCGGGCTGGCGCTTACCGTGCGCGACACGGCGGCTGCGGAAAATGCGCGCGAGGTCGTGTGGCAGCGCTTCCGTGATCTCTTCGGGCGCTACGACTTCCTCATCACGCCTGCGGCCCCCGTGCCCCCCTACAAGCTCGACGAAAATTTTCCGACGGAGATCAACGGCCGCAAGCTCGATAACTACATCGACTGGATCGCGCCCGCGTTTCTTATCACGCTGGTCGGCTTTCCCGCAGGCTCGGTGCCTGGCGGCAAAACGGCGAGCGGCCTGCCCGTCGGCGTACAGATCGTGGGTCCGCGCTTTTCCGAGCCGCAGATTCTGGGCCTCTGCAAGCTCGTGCAGCGCGCCAACCCCATCGGCTGGCCCGGCATCAGCTAGCCGGTCAGCATCTGCTTCAGGGCCTGCAAGTCGCCCTGCATCCATTCGGCATCGGCGGAGAGCTGTTCCTCCGTCATGCCTGGCTGGCGGAAGAGCGTCAGCGACACCTCCGCTCCATCGCCATTCGCAACCACGCGCATGGGCACGTAGATTTCCGAGCCGAGGCCGGGGTCGACCCAGTGATCCATGATGCCGAAGGCATTATGCGACGTGAAACGCAGTTTGACCGGACCGTCCGGCCCATCGGCGAGCCATTGCCCGTTGTCGAGACGCAGGCGGGCTGCGCTCAGGCCCGAGGCCCATTTTGGAAAATCGAGCGGCTGCCAGATGGCCTCGTAGACATCCTGCCAGGGACGCTCAATGGAGATGGACAGAGTCAGCACGTCATAGGCCATTGTCGCAGTGTCACTTCGTTCCGAACATGCGGTCGCCCGCGTCGCCAAGTCCCGGCACGATATAGCCGTGGTCGTTGAGTTTCTCTTCGATGGAGCAGGTCCAGATTTTCACATCGGGATGATGCGCCTGCAATTTTGAAATGCCCTCGGGGGCGGCCAGCAGGCAGCAGAAGCGGATATCGACCGCCCCCCATTCCTTGAGACGGTCGAGTGCGGCCACTGCCGAATTTCCCGTTGCCAGCATGGGATCCATGACGATCACGAGACGGTCGGCCAGATCATGTGGTGCCTTGAAGTAATATTCGACGGCGCCGAGCGTCTGCGGATCGCGATAGAGTCCGATGTGGGCGACGCGCGCGGCGGGCACCAGCGTCAGCATCCCGTCGAGGAAGCCGACGCCCGCGCGCAGGATCGGCGCGAAGACCAGTTTCTTGCCCGCGATCACCGGCGCGCGCATCGGCGTCAGCGGCGTCACGATGTCGATCTCCTGCAGCGGCAAGTCGCGCGTGACCTCGTAGCAGAGCAGCATGCCGATCTCATTCATGAGACCGCGAAATTTCTTCGTCGAGCATTCCACGTCGCGCATCAGCGTGAGCTTGTGCTGAACGAGCGGGTGGTCGACGCAATGCACGCTGGCGGCGGAAAGTGATGTCATCAGATCCTCAGAAAATTGTGCCGTCGCTGACGATGGAGACCGGCGGTGAACCGTCCGGCCTGCGTTCGCGCGCGATGCGCCGCCCGGCGGCCCATGTGCCGCCTTCGAGAATTTTGGCCAGCGGCA
>JAQGKN010000070.1 GCA_028290085.1 Hyphomicrobiales bacterium | reverse complement strand
AGATGCTGCCCTGATTACCGCTGCCGCCCGTGCCCGCATTCGATGTCACGTAATCGACGGCAGGGTCCTTCATGACGATCTGCGCGACCTGCTGCTGCTTCTCCATCATCGTGGGGAAGCCGATGTCGGGCGCTGCTTCCGTCGAGCCGCTGAGGAAACCCGTGTCTTCGATGGGGAAGAAGCCCTTGGGGATCCAGCCGAACATCATGACGCTGGCCACAAAGGTCGCCAGTGTGATGCCAACCATCACAAGACGGAAGCGCAGGACGAGGTCGAGTACCCAGCGATAGGCATCTGTGATGCCGTCGAGGCCGCGATCCACCGTACGCGACAGGAAGCCGGGTACGGCGTGATGATCGACGGGCTTCAGGATGCGCGCGCAGAGCATTGGAGTCAGTGTCAGCGACACGAAGCCCGAGACAAGAATCGCGCAGGAGATCACGACCGCAAATTCGCGGAACACGCGGCCAACGACGCCACCCATCAGAAGCACGGGTATGAACACTGCCACCAGGGACAGCGTGATCGACACGATGGTGAAGCCGATTTCACGCGAGCCCTTGAGTGCAGCGTCGAAGGGCTTCATGCCGGCCTCGACATGGCGCACGATGTTCTCGAGCATCACGATAGCGTCGTCGACGACAAAGCCCACGGCGAGCGTGATCGCCAGCAGCGAAATGTTGTCGATGGAATAGCCGAAGAGATACATGAAGGCGCAGGTGCCGATCAGCGAGACGGGCAGGGCCAGCGCGGGAATGAGGGTAGCGGCGATGGTCTTCAGGAACATGAAGATCACGAGCACCACAAGGGCGATCGAAAGGCCGAGCGTGAACTCCACGTCCTCGACGGATTCGCGGATCGACAGCGACCGGTCGTTGAGCACGAAGGCCTGCACGGAGGGCGGCAATTGCGCCTGATAGCCAGGCAGTTTGTCCTTGACAGCGTCGACCACCTGCACGGTGTTCGCGTCCGACTGGCGGAAGATGGCGAGCAGGATCGCGCGATCGTTGCCTTGCCAGGCGGCAATCTGGTCGTTCTCGACGGAATCGACGACGTTGGCGATATCGCCGAGACGGACGGGGGCGCCATTGCGCCATGCGACAGCGAGATCGCGATAGCCTTCCGCGCGCTCGATCTGGCCGGAAGCGGTGAGCGTGACGTTCTGGCCGTTGCCGCGCAGGCTGCCCACAGGCGTGGAGGAATTGGCGGCGGCGACGGCGTTGCGCACGTCGGCGAGCGTCAGGCCGCGCGCGGCGGCGGCGTCGGGATCCGCCTGAATGCGGACGGCGTATTTCTGCTGGCCGAAGATGACGACCTGCGCCACGCCGGGGATCTGCGAGATCTGCTGGGCGAAGACCTGCTCGGCGTAATCATTCGTCGTGGAAAGGGGCAGCGTCGGCGAGGCGAGGCTGAGGAAGAGGATCGGCGAGTCGGCCGGGTTCACTTTCCGGAAGCTCGGCGGAGAGGTCATTTCCTGCGGCAGCCGACGCAGAGTCGCCGTGATCTGCGATTGCACGTCGAGGGCGGCGCCATCGATGTCGCGATCCAGATCGAACTGCATGGTGATGTTTGTCGAGCCCGTGGATGAGCGCGATGTCATCAGGGTAATGCCGGGGATGGTCGCAAAGGCGCGCTCGAGCGGAGCGGCGACCGAGGCGGCCATGGTCTCGGGGTTCGCACCCGCCAATTGTGCGTTGACGTTGATCGTCGGGAAATCGACGCGGGGGAGGGCCGCGACGGGCAGTTTCATGAAGCCGAAAATGCCGAAGACAATGAACGACACCATCAACAGTGTCGTCATGACCGGACGTCGGATGCAGAGTTCAGGAAGCGACATCAAGAGGCTCCCTTCTTGGCTTCGGCACTCCGGGTTTCGACCTTCGAGCCATTCATCAGCGTCAGGGCGCCGTCGACGACGATGGTTTCGCCGCCTTTCAACCCTGACGTGACGACGTCACGACCTTCCTGCGAGCGTCCGAGTTCGATCGGGCGCACGCGGGCGGTGCCGTTTTCGACGACGTAGACGTAGTTGCCGCTCTGGCCGACCTGGACTGCCTCACGCGGAATGCTGACCGTATCGGCCTCGGTGCGGAGCCCGACGCGCACGGCGCAAAGCTGACCCGACCAGAGGATTTCCTTTGGATTCTCGAAAACCGCGCGAACAGTCAGAGTGCCCGTCGCCGCGTCAATGGCATTGTCGATCACGGCAATCTTGCCCTTGGCGGAGGCGCTTGTCCCTTGCGGCGTCACCACCACGTTGGAGTCTGTGCTCGAAATGGCAGTGCGGAGATCGGGCAGCAGGCGCTGGGGCACGGAGAAAGCGACGTAGATCGGTGTCGTCTGCACGATGGTCGTCAATGTCCCGGTCGCCGTGCTGTCGCCCGAGCGGATGATGTTGCCGGCCTTCTGGTTGAAGGTGCTGACGCGCCCGGTGATAGGAGCCTTGATCGTATACCAGCTGAGCTGGACCTTCAGGTTTTCGACCTGTGCTTCGTCGCCCATGATCGCCGCACGCGCGGCGGCGACTGCCGTCTTTGCGTTGTCGAGATTGACCTGCGTGCCCGTCTGCTTGGAAACGAGTTCCGCGTAGCGCTTTACGTCCCGGTCGGCCTGTTCGAGCACTGTCTGGTCGCGCGCGAGCGTGGCCTGCGCTTGCTTGATCTGTGCCTCGACCTGACGGCTATCGAGCTTCACCAGAATGTCGCCGGCGTTCACCGCGGCGCCGTCGCCAACGAGAATGCTATCGATCTGCGCATCGATGCGGCTGCGGATCGCGACGCTGGAAATCGGCTGCACGGTGCCCACGGCCTCGATGCGGACTTCCATCGGTCCGCGTAAGGCGGTCTCGACGCGAACGTTCGCGGTCGGGCGGCTTGGCCCGGCCTGCTGCCCGCGTCCGCCAGAGGCGGCGTGAGCCGCGGCACCCTCAGGAGAGGTCTTCGGGGGCGTGGAGCTGGCTACAAAGGGAAGATGTGAGCGGATCGATTGGGCTCGACTGCCCCAGCCAGGGAACCATGAGTCGACTGTCTCAGGCCAAATCAAAGCCGCCGCCAAGGCTCCGACTGCGCAGGTCAGCAGGAGTTTCGATGTGCCGGCGATCTTCATTCGTGACTCCCTCGACGAAGCGCACGCCTAACCTTAGCGGCCGGTCACCGGCTCTTCCAAGGTTGCGCTTCGGGATCATCTATAGACCCGATCCCACCATTTGGCATCAGCAGCCCTTGGCTTGGCAAGAGGCACTGCGAGGCACTGAGGTCGAAAACAAAGCGGCCTAGGAAGCCATAACAGGAGCTTGGCCGTTTTCAGGCGTTTCTGGCCGACGGCGTGGCTGCGAAAAACCGCTCGTTCGGGCAACTTTCCTCTGATACGACTGGAGCTTCGCCCTCAAAAACACATTTTCGTGATTGTTAAGAAGTAACTTAACCCAAAGCACACATTTTCATCGCTTCGGGCCGACAGCTATCCCGGAACACGAGAGAGTTCTTCGGATAGTGCCTTTGCCAGATCTTCCATTCGGAACGGCTTTTGCACAACCCCGCGCATATTATGGAGGGGTGGAACGCCCGTGCGACCGTAGCCTGTCGTGAAGACAAAGGGGCAGTCCAGCTTGGCCAGCGCGTCGGCAACCGGATCGATCTTCTGACTGCCAAGGTTCACGTCCAGGACAGCCGCGTCGATATTCCCGCGCTCGATCATCTCGAGTGCGTCCTGGATTTGCGATGCCGACCCGGCGACGACGCAACCAAGATCGGTCAACATGTCCTCCAGCGTCATGGCAATGAAGGGCTCGTCCTCGACAACGAGCACACGGCGGCCAGCGAGCGCAGC
>JAQGKN010000065.1 GCA_028290085.1 Hyphomicrobiales bacterium | reverse complement strand
ATAGACATCGCCGACTGCCTCGACCGAGCGGCACATCTGCGAGACGTCGCGGAACAATTCCGGTGACGCAACCTGCCCCACGAGCGCCACTTCGACAGCGCTCATGCGCAGCGGCACGGCTGCGACGCCGCCCAGCGCGAGCGCGGCGCGCATAATGCGCCCCGCACCATCGAGCAGCAGCATGGCGGCAGCGGAAACAATCGCGAAATCGCCGTGGCGACGCGAGAACTCGACGAAGGCATGGCCCGCACCCGCGGGCCAGACTGGAACCGTGATGCGCGTCACCAGCTCGGTGAAATCGATCGAGGGCGTCATGTAGCCCGCCGGAAATTCCGCGAAGGGAATGCTGCGGCGGCCCGAAGGCCCGGCCACATCGACGACGGCGTCGAGCGCCGCCGCAACGGTCGGCAATTCGGCGGCAGGATCGAGATGGCACAGAGAGCCGCCGATCGTACCGCGATTGCGGGTCTGCCGATGGCCCACATAGGTCAGTGCCTCGGTCATCAACGGACAGGCTTGCGCCACCTCCGCGCTGAATTCGAGATCGCGCTGCCGCGTCATCGCGCCGATCTCGAGCGTGTCGCCCTTGCGGACGATGCCTGTGAGTTCAGCAATGCGATTGAGATCCACGATGTGGTCAGGCTGCACGAAACGCATATTGAGCATCGGCATGAGGGATTGTCCTCCGGCCAGCGCCTTCGCATTGTCGAGCGTGGCCAAAAGTTCGACCGCCTGCTCCAATGTCTCTGGATCGTGGTAGCTGAACGGCGGCGGCTTCATCCGGCACTCACCCTCGCGGTCTATGGCCGGATCCCGGCACCAACGTCGATTTTCTGGACTTACCCCATATTTGGGACAGTCGCAACTCTCACGTGCTGTGCGACGCTTTGGCACAATAGCTGTGCAGAGCCGCGCCAAAACATCACAAGTGGCTGTTAAATAAGCATTCAGTGCATGAATCGTCGTTTCTGCCGATTGCCCGTTGACTGGCACGCGCGGGCATGATCCAATTTTGGGACGAAATCAGATGCCCGCGAGATCCGCGTGCGTCTGCGCAGCCGTGGTCGAGCTCAATCGTCCTGCGAACCGGGCGTACGCCGGGCGGCTTTACGTCCACTCAGGAGGGTTTGAATGACTTCGGAAAACAGGGTTGTGCGCGGCCAGGACCTGCGTTCGTGGCTGGAATTGATGCAGGAGCACGGCGAGCTGGTCACCGTCAAAGGCGCGGACCGCGAGTCGGAAATCGGCGGCATCGTCGATATCTCCATGCGCAAAATGGGCCGCCCGGCCGTTCTGTTCGAAGACATTCCGGGCTACAAGCCCGGCCACCGTGTGGTCGCCAACCTCTTCACCTCGGTCAAGCGCATCGCGCTCACCTGCGGCCTTCCGGAGAACACGAGCGAAGTCGAGCTGGTCCGATTCTGGCGCGACTACATGCGTAACGCCCCGACCATGCCGACCAAGCAGGTCAACAGCGGCGCGCTGCTCGAAAACACCTTCACGGGGGACGACATCGACCTTCTCTCGATCCCGGCGCCGCGCTGGCATGAGCAGGACGGCGGCTATTACATCGGCACCGGCGGCATGGTCATCATGCGCGATCGCGACTCCGGCTGGGTGAATTACGGCGCCTACCGCATCCAGGCGCACGACAAAAAGACCGCCTCGGTGATGATCTCCAAGGGCAAGCACGGCGACATCCTCATGCGCCGCTATCATGATGCGGGCGAGCCCTGCCCCATTGCCGTCGTCGCGGGCGTACATCCCGGCCTCTTCGCGGTTGCTGGCCTCGAAATCCCCTACGGCAAGAACGAATTCGAAGCTGCGGGCGGCCTGCTGGGCCAAGAAATCCGCACGATCAATGGCCCCAAGACGGGCCTGCCGATTCCCGCCGAGGCGGAAATCGCGTTCGAGGGCTTCAGCTATCCCGATGATCTGATCGAGGAAGGCCCGCTCGGCGAGTGGACCGGCTATTATGCCGGTGGACGCAAGCTGGAGCCCGCAATCCGCATCGAGACGCTCTGGCATCGCGACAATCCGATCCTCACGGGCGCCATCCCCGGCATTCCGCCCAACGACGACACGTTCTATCGCGGCACGGCGCGTGCGGGCGTCGTCTGGCACGAGTTGGAGGCCGCCGGCGTTCCTGAAGTGCGGGGCGTCTGGTCGCATGAAGCAGGCGGCAGCCGCATGTGGCTGACCGTCTCCATCAAGCAGCAATATGCGGGTCATTCGAAACAGGCGGGCTACATCGCCTCGCAATGCCACGCGGGCGCTTATGCGAACCGCGTCGTGGTCGTCGTCGATGAAGACATTGATCCCGCCGACATGGACAAGGTCGTCTGGGCAATCTGCACGCGCTGCGACCCGAAGGACGACGTGGATATCCTCAAGGGCTGCTGGTCCACCACGCTGGACCCAATGGCCTACCCGCCCGAGCGCCGCAACATGAACTCGCGCATGGTCATCGACGCCTGCAAGCCCTGGAACCGCATGCACGAATGGCCCGATACCGTGTGCAACACGGATGGCCTCGAAAAGCAGGTGCGTGACAAGTTCGGCAGCATGCTGCCGCCCACCTGGTAGGACCTGCAGGAAACGCGAAGATTAAGAGGCCGGGATTTCCCCGGCCTTTTTTACGATCACCCGAACATGCCCCGCAATTGCGCGCCGACCAGTGGAATGCGCCCGATAGCCACCACCAGCGCGACGACGAAGGGCAGCGTGAGCGCGAAGGCGGTCAGCACCACGCGCATCGGGACTTCCTCACCGGACTGGCGTCCCGCCCAGCGCGTCACGAGGGCGGAAAACGTGCAGTAGAGCGTCACGACGACAAATGGGAGGGCTACATAGATCGCCATGGACGCCAAGCCCACCAGCAGGCCGAGCCACCCGCCCGACGCTCCACGTCCGGCGAGCACGAAGCCTCCGCCCAGCACTGCGAGCACGAGCATGACGAGAAAGCCCCGGTCCAGCCCGTTGCCGAAAACGCGGCCGCGCCCTTCTTGAAAAGCGGAGTGCAGTGGGCTCACGGGCCGTGTCGGGGTCATGATCGAGCGAATCCTCCAAGACGGACCAATCCCGCCGCGCATGAATCTGCACGATAGGTGGCGGTGCCCGCAAGATCCTTGAAACGGAACGAGCGCTTGACCCGCCACGCCTTTCATGGTGCTCACTATCCCATGCGTGGATGGATCGGCACTATAGGTTTGCTCGTCCGGCGAGGCCTTCAGGTTTTCGCCCTCTATGCCATGCTGTTACAGTCTTTCCTGAGCGCGGCGGGTGGGCCCGTTCTCGCGGGTTTCGATCCGGCGTCCACGCCGCTCTGCAGCGAGATGAGCCATGCGCCCGACGACTCCGGTCCGGGTCATCCAGCCCACCCGCATGCCTGCCTCTGCCCATCACTATGTGCCAATCTGGCACAGGTCGGAGGCCTGCCAGCATCGGGGCCCTCGCTCCCCCAGCGTAGCGCTATTCGCCAGAACCCGGCGAAACTGTCCTCGCAACACCTCCTCCTCGCAGCCCCGTCTGATCAAGGTTTCAGAGCGCGCGCCCCACCCATCGGCTGATCTGCATTCGCCAGATTCATCCGAAAGCCGGTCACGCCGGCGCGCATTCGCGAGGCAATCATGTCCATCACACGCACGGCGGCTGCGACCGCCCTTCTTTTGTTCTCAGCCGGGGCCGCTTTCGCCCATGTCACGCTCGAAAAACCCGAAGCAACATCGGGCGCGAGCTACAAGGCGGTTCTCCGCATCGGCCACGGCTGCGGGGCTAGCGCGACCACAGGCCTCTCGGTCGAAATTCCCGAAGGTCTCGTCGCCGTGAAGCCTATGCCCAAGCCCGGCTGGCAACTCACGACGCAGATCGGCCCTTATGCGACGCCTGTGACCGTTTACGGTCAAAAGCTCGAATCAGGCACGCGCAACATCAGCTGGACCGGCGGCAAAGTGCAGGACAGCGAGTACGACGAATTCGTCTTCGTCGGGCAGCTGGGGGACGTGAAGCCCGGAACCACACTCTATTTGCCGGTCCTCCAGACCTGCGAAACGGGCGAGAACCGCTGGGTGGAAATCCCCAAGGACGGGCAGACCATGCGCGATCTCAAGTTCCCGGCGCCGACGCTGAAAGTCTCTGCGCCTCCGGCAAAGGCGCAGGCAAATGTTGCCATCACACTCGGCCCGATTCGCATCGAAAAGGCCTGGGCGCGGGCCACACCCGGCGGCTCGACTATTGGCGGCGCCTATCTCAAGGTGACCAACACCGGCGCGGTTGCCGACAAGCTCGTCTCAGGCGAAACCGGCATTTCCGACCGCTTCGAACTGCATGACATGAGCATGACCGACGGCGTGATGCAAATGCGTCCGGTCGCGGACGGCATTACGCTTGCGCCCGGCCAGATCGTCGAGCTGCGGCCCGGTGGGCTGCATGTCATGCTCGTCGGGCTGAAGCAGCCGCTGAAAGCCGGTGAAAATTTCTCGGCCGTGCTGAAATTCGAAAAGGCAGGGACGATCAGCGTGCCCTTTGCCGTCCAGCCCATCGGCGCGGGCGCGCCCATGACGATGGGCAGCGACATGCCCGAGATGGATCATTCACAACACATGCAGCAGATGATGGTCGCACCCGCCGTGAAGTGAGCCTCACCTGCCCGTAAACACCGGCGCGCGTTTTTCGGCAAAGGCGCGCCGGCCCTCCGCATAATCCTCGCTGGCAAAACAATCCGCGACCGCGCGATCGACTTGGGCCGTGTCGCGCA
>JAQGKN010000667.1 GCA_028290085.1 Hyphomicrobiales bacterium | reverse complement strand
TTGAAAAGAGCGGGAACAAAAAAAGCCCCATGCCCTTCAGAAATTTCCGTTGAAAAATGACCGGCCGATGAAATCCGGGTCTTTTTCAGCAGCCTGTTAGAAGCCTCATGTCGCGAGTTCCGCGATGCCTTCGTGGTCGGCCGCCATTATGGCGGGGTTGGCGATTCGCGGACACTGTCACGGTCAGCTGGGCTCGCCCCGCGGTTTCTCCGCCGATTGGCCAGTTGATCACACGATTGGCTCGGGGCCGAAGGTCTTCACGGGCAGCAGCCGGGCGAATTCAACCGCGAAGCCGTCCGGCAGAGCGCCGACGACGCCGGCTGGTGTTGTGACTAGATGGACGCGCGTACCCACTGCCGGCGTATCCGGCGCCCGCACCGACGCGCCGCGAAGCGATACATCCAGGAGGTTACATTGGCTGATTGATCGTCTGCGAAAAGCGCGCGATACGCCATATGGCGAGGTTCTCTCGTGGCCAAGCAGCGCCTCGAGGCCCCCGTCGGCGCTCTAACAGCCGAAGTATTTGGGCTGCTATTTTGGCGCGCTTTTGGGCGGTGGCCTGTAGCCGCAAGACGAACGTCGTATCTGTGACGCCGCACACAAAACCCTAGACTCCGCCGAAGACGTCCAAATAATCGATGATCCGCTCGCCACAAAGCGGCACGAGCGCATGCTTAGGGAGATTTTCTCGGGCGCGCGCCCGTCGATCTGCGTGGCGACATGCGCTATGGCAACGAACGGCCAAGAGTTTAGCTGCCAGAGCATCGCGATCTGGGCGTTGCTCGTCGAGGCGTGCCTCAGATGGGCCGCCGCAACCCGGCTCTTTCCATGCGGGGAAGCACCTCCTGCACGAAGTAAGGCATCTCTTGTAGGTAGTTGAGGAAAACGAGGGCGGAGCCGGCGACGCCGATCGCTTCCAGCTTCCGGAACTCTTCCACCAGATCGTCCGGCGAACCGACCAGCGGATACATGCCCGGGAAGATACCAGCGTACTTCCGGTCGGTAGGCTGCACACTTGCGAGCACAGCCTTATCCGCTTCCGATGTTGCCTCGCGCGTACTCTTGGATAGCGTCACGGCTTTCTGTCGACGGAAATAAGCGAGGGCCTCCTGATCTGCTTTCTCCCCAGCGTAATAATGGATCCAGTCCTCCGCCTCCTTGCGGCTCGGCTTGCAGACGATCTGGGTTTGCACGTAGATATCTGGACGGCGATTGTAGAGCGCAGCGAGCGCCGTCTGGCGCAAGACTGTATCGCGCACCTGATCGACACTGTGCATCGAGGTGAACAGAATGTCGGAGGCCTGCGCGGCGAACGTCTGGCCGTCGCCTGACTGCGCAGCCGACATCACCGGCGGCCGCGGTTTTTGGACCGGCAGCGGATCTGTCGCGAGACCTCGAAGCGTATAGTAGTCGCCCGACCAGTCGAAGCTCTCGCCGGTCAGCAATCGCTCGTAAATTTTGTACCACTCGAGACCGCGCGCATATCGCGTATCCGGATCGACGGTCACACCATGCATGTCGAACTCGTCCGGGTTTCAGCCACAAACGATGTTCAGGCCTGCGCGTCCATGCGTCACGTGATCAATCGTGGTGATCGCCTTCGCCGCGAATGCGGGCGTCAACAGCGAAACGTGTGCGGTCACGAAAAGCCCTATCCTCTGCGTTATCGCTCCGAGCGCAGCGGCTTGTGTGAAGGTCTCGAAAGAGCGCCCCCACATATCTGCGTCGCCGCCAAGCCCCTTCCACTTGGCGATCGGCAGTAAAAATTCGATTCCAGCCTGGTCCGCGATTTTAGCTACCGCGACGATGTCGTCCCACTCGGCGCGCCAGCGTTCGGCGACCGAACTAAGCGTCATGCCGCCCGCGCAATTAAGTCCGAACACGCCGAACTTGAACCGGTTCTCGCCGAAATAGCTCGCCATGCCTACGTCCTTGACTGCGCCGTCATCGCGCCATGCTAGCCAACAGACACGGCGCGTCAACCGATTGGCCAGGCCTGCTAGGCTTTTCTGCTTCGTGTTAAGCGCTGGACAACCAAAACCCGCCCGTTACTGTTACAGAAAACAAGAATGGGAGGGGTTGTTATGAGCGTTGATGCAGCTGGAACACTCATCGATGTGCCTCAATGGATTGATCAGCAGAAACTGAGTTCTCTGCAAATCCTTGTTGCCGTGATCTGCGGTGTCGCCGTCATGATCGATGGCTTCGACGCGCAGATCATAGGCTTCGTGGCGCCAGCGGTCATTGGTGAGTTCAAAGTCCAGCCCCAAATGCTCGCAGGGGTTTTCTCTGCAGGCCTGTTTGGCATTTTGATAGGCTGCCTTTTCCTTGCGCCGATTGCCGACTGGGTTGGGCGCAGATCCATCATGATAACGAGTGTGCTCGTGTTTGCTCTCGCTACGCTTGCGACGGCGTGGGTGAATGATCTGGATCAACTTATGACGCTGCGCTTTCTGACCGGAATCGGGCTCGGGGCCTGCATGCCCAATGCGCTTGCACTGACAAGCGAATATGCGCCGATGCGCATGCGAGGCAGAATCACCGCGTGGATGTTCACGGGCTTTTCAGTCGGCGCATTTGCCGGAGGTGTTCTCGCGGCGCAGATCATCCCCGCTTATGGATGGCGCTCCATGTTTATCGTCGGCGGCATCCTGCCATTGCTTCTCTGCCTGGTCATGGTGTTCGCTTTGCCTGAGAGCGTTCGGCATCTTGCAGCCAAGAAAGCCGCGCCCGTACATATCGCTGCGATCCTCAAGCGGATCTATCCTGATCCTCAGCTCACGCGCGATACGCGGTTCATGATAAGTGAGGAGCACGCTCGCGGGTTCACGCTTCCGCACCTCTTCAAGCAAGGGCGGGCTACAGGAACAGTCCTCCTCTGGGTAATGTTCTTCCTGATGTTGTTCGACGTGTTCCTGCTCGCCAGCTGGACACCAACCGTGCTGATCGGCGCTGGTCTCAGCCGGGAGCAGGCGGTCTATGCGGGAGCTGCGCAACAGGCCGGTAGTGTCATGGCCACCATATTGCTGGGGCCGCTTTTCGACAGAATAGGATTTTATCGAACACTCGTGCCGCTTCTCCTGGCTTCAGCCATCGGTGTCATAGTGATGGGTGCTGCAGGCACGAACCTGGCGGTAACTGATACGGCTGCCTTCCTCGCGGGTGCCGGTGTCATGGGAGGCCAGACGACACTCATCGTCCTCGCAGGCGCTTTTTATCCAACTTTCATCCGTGCCACCGGGGTCGGCTGGGGCTTGGGAATCGGGCGGACGGGAGCCATCGTCGGTCCGCTGGTCGGAGGCGCAATGCTGGCGTCGCAATGGAGGCCAGAACAAATCTTCCAGTTGGCAGCGATTCCCCCGGTGATCGTGGCGTGCTTGCTGCTGGTCATGAGCCGTCTCACCCGTGCAAAAAGGCGCGCATGCGTCCTCGCACTGATGAACTCTGGCTCGGAACCGTGACTTCATCAGGATTGCGTCTCTGCCCTTTCAGCAGGGTGCCGAGCAAGCCGTGCGCGCTTTGCTAGGCATCGTTTGTATGATCCTCTACCGCCGTTGACACCGCATCCGGCATCGCGTCTGATCCTGACACGGCTCGAAAGAAGCCGACATCAAACAAGATTTTGGGAGGATCAGCATGGCCCGGATCAACAGACGGACATTCGTCGCGGCCAGTTTCGCTTCAATTGGTTCGTCGCGGCTCGTGCTTGCCCAGGGCAAAGGAGCCGACCGCGTCACGTTGGGGATCGTGAACACCATCAGCGATGCACCGTTCTTCATTGCCGACGCCAAGGGTTACTTCCGCGATGTCGGCCTGGATGTGGACATCGCGGATTTTCCATCGGGTGCGAAGATGATCGCGTCCCTCGGCACCGGACAACTCGACGTCAGCGGCGGGGCTGTTTCCGCAGGCCTGTACAATGCTGCGGAACGAGGCATTCCCGTCAGGATCGTGGCAGACAAGGCGCGAAACGCACCCAAATATGGTTTTGAATCCATCCTCGTGCGTCAGGATCTCATGGACACGGGGCGCTTTGCGGATTTCAAGGACCTCAAAGGGCTCAAGGTGGCTATACCGGCGATCGGAAGTGCTGGCGAGCAATCGATCCTGAACGAAGCCATGAAGCGCGGCGGTCTCGCGTTCACGGATTGCGAGCGCGTGTATCTCAGCACTGGAGATCAATTCGCCGGGCTCCAGAACAAGGCGATTGACGTCGCAATTGTTTCCGAGCCCACGGTCTCACTCGCCGAACAGCGGGGTATTGCGAGACGTTTCACGACCGTCGACACGTTCTACCCTGACCAACAGGCGGCCGTTGTGACGTTTGGTTCGGAGTTTATCGCCAAGCGTCGCGACATAGGCGTGCGATTCATGAAGGCCTTCATACGCGGCGCGCGCGACATGAACGACGCGCAAAGCGACGGTCATTTTGTCGGTTCGAAAGGCGACGAGGTGATCGCGATCATCGCGAAGTATTCGCGCGTGAAGGATATCGGTCTGCTCAAGGCAATGGTACCCAGCGCTTGCGATCCCGACGGAAGGCCTAATCTCGCAAGTCTGGAGAAAGACCTCGCCTTCGTTCAGGGACTGGGGCTTGTCGGCAACAGCATCAAAGCGGCGCAAATCGTCGATCTGTCCTACGTCGAGGCGGCGCTTGCGGAACTCGGGCCCTACAAGCGCGCGGGGTAAACTCCACTTGGCGTTCTTTCATTCGTCGCATCATAGGCCCGCCGGGGGTGCGCGGTTGCGTAGATGCGGCATGACGTCGGCCGCAAAGCGTTCCATGTTCCGGCGCGTGAGGTCGGCTGGTAGCGTTCCAAATTGCAGGTTCGGCAGCAAATAGGTGAAGCCGGCCTTATCCTGATGTTCTTCGAGTTGCGCGCGTACGGTCTCCGGGCTGCCACAGATGAACTGTCCGTTCTTGATCAGATCTTCAACGCTGCGCATGCCGGTCAAGCTCTGCTTGGCCTGCATGACCCCCTTCATCGAGGAAAGCGAGAGATAGCCCGGTGGGAGGAGCATATCCATTGGCTTACGAAGGAACTTGTTGACGAAAGCCTCGATGTGGGGCCGCGACTCACGCAGCGCCTGCTCATCGCTATCGGCGACATAGGTGTTGACTGACCAGCCGAGTTGATCGGGCGAAGGCTCATAGCCCGACCGTCGCGCGGCTTCCCTGTACATCGCCATAAACTTGTAGAGGGCGCTGACCGGACTGAAGGTCTGAAGGTAGGTGTAGCGGCGCTCCTTGGCTGCCGCCCACTCGATGGTCTCTCGAGACCCTTGGGAGGGGATCCAGATCGGTGGGTGCGGCTTCTGAAAAGGGCGGGGCCAGAGGTTTACATAATTCAGGTTGTAATATTTGCCTTCATGACTGAATGGACCAACTTCAGTCCATGCGCGCAGGATGAGGTCGTGCGCCTCGTGAAAGCGATCATGACTTTCCGTCGGGTTCATTCCGGTGCTGTGATATTCGGATCCGATGCCGCGGACGAATCCGGCGACAAGACGTCCACCGGTTATATTGTCGAGGATCGCAAACTCTTCCGCCACGACCAGAGGGTTGTTGAGGAGGGGCAAAGCGCGGCCCAGGACCGCAATCTTAGCGTTTTTCGTTCGCCGCGACAGAGCGCCGGCAAGAACTGACGGAGCGGGCATCATGCCATAGGCGGTTTGATGGTGCTCATTGACGCAAATGCCGTCGAACCCGAGTTCGTCGGCGTATTCGAGTTCGTCCAGATACCTGTTGTAAAGCTTGTGGCCCTTCTCCGGGTCGTAATAACTGTTGGGAAGGACGACCCATGTCGCGGGGTAGGATTTGTCAAACTCGAGATCGAGATCGGCATAAGGCATAAGGTGAAAGAAGAAGAACTTCATGAAGGAAATCCCTGCGTGAATAGCCGGACGAGTTTAGCGACCTCGTGCGTGCGTTCGATATGTGGAAGGTGCCCGCAGGATGGCAGTACGTGAGTCGTGCAGTGCGGCAGCCGAGACTCAAACGCTGCGGTAAGCCCGACAGGGGAGATCCGGTCTTCGGCCCCCCAGATTATCTGCGTTGGTAGTTTGACGTGATGCAGCCACTTGGCAAGACGAGGGCTGTAGAATCTGGGCTGCCATGCAAGACGTGCCGTCATGAACCGGTTCTGCAGGAGGAGATCCGTGCGATCTTCTGCCAACGAGTCGAGAACCAATTGCTCTGCCAGTTCAGCATCGCAAACCGAGGCCATAGCGACCTCCCGGGGCGCCGCGAGGAACACGTCGAAAAGCTTAACTCCTTCCTGACGAAGGCCGCCCGGCGCGATGAGCGTCAGGCTAGCAAGTCTTGTCGGATTCAGCATCGCCATTTCGGCGGCGAGCCACCCGCCGAGTGAATGCCCGACGAGATGTACACTGGCGACAGCATCCTTCTTCATCCACTCGGTAAGGAAGAATGCGAGGTCTTGCATGTCGTCGAGCCATGCAGGAATTGGAGTTCCGTCGAATCCGGGCAAGATCAGTTCTATAACGCGCGCGTGTTCGCACAGCGCTTCGAGGAACGGACCTGATCTGGCCGTTCCATCCTCTCCATGCAGAAAGACGATGAGGGGGCCTTCATTCCCCACCCGCTTGATGGTCAGGTCGTACTCTGTGCTGTGATCTTCTTGTTTCAAGCCCAATCTCCTGTCAGGCAGCGATCTCATTGGCGGTAAGGCCGGCACGCCCACGCTTTTCGCGTCAGTGGACGCCGGGCAGATTGTCAGAGCGACGTGACGCGCTTTGCCTCGTTGGGGACGGTTGTCATTCCTAGCAGGCTGCTGAAAAAGACCCGGATTTCATCGGCCGGTCATTTTTCAACGGAAATTTCTGAAG
>JAQGKN010000054.1 GCA_028290085.1 Hyphomicrobiales bacterium | reverse complement strand
ACATGCCAAAGCCTCGCGACGTGGTGGGGTCCAAAAGTCTCAGATCGTCCAGATACGCTCAATCGTTGAATTTGCAAGCGTGCATTACATGCTTGCGCTGCAAGGGGATTTTGTCACTCCCGCTTCTGGGATTTCTGCACAGGTCGCCTCGCGCAATAGCTTTGTGAGCGAGAACTCGAAGAGGCGATCAAGGGCTCGTGTGTGTCCGCCGAGCTTGTTTCAGGCTATTAGGCATTGAGCCCAAGTTCGCCTCGGGAGACGTGCCATGCGCAAAACTTTGCTTCTTTCGGCCGCACTCGCGGCCGCTCTGCTTCCATGGGCTGCGCAGGCGCAAGGGCGCCCCAATACATTGCAAATGAGCTGCGCGGCCTCGGCCGATCTCGTGCGGCGTTCGGGTGCAATTGTGCTCGGCACCGGCCCAAACATCTACGATCGCTATGTCAGCAGCAAAGCATATTGCGAGCGCGACGAAGAGGATATTCCACAATGGCTTGCGACAACGGACGTGCGGCAATGCTTCATCGGCTACACCTGCGAACGCAGGACAGGCAACCCGAGCCCTCCGTGATCCGCCAGCGACGCGGCAATCCAGGAGTCGCAAGAGCGCACTGAATTGCTTCGCTTCGCTTGCCATGACGGCAACGAGTTTCGTGCACAGGTCTGTGCAGTTTATGCAAATGTCTGCAAAGGACCCGCCGCCGTGCGGATGCTTGTCAGAAACGCGTCCTGAAACGGAGTGGGCAGCCAGCCGCTTCGCGTCGTCAGGCCAACATTGCGCCGCTCGTGGGGAATGCGCACGCTCTCCACGCGCGCCAGTTCTGAATGACCGTAGAGCGTGATGTTCCAGCGCGACAGCAGTGACAGCCGATCACTTGCTGTCAGCAGCGCGATGATGGTGCTGAGGCAGCTCGTTTCGATCTGCACGTCGGGTGAGAGACCCCACGCTTCGATCATCGCATTCAAGACATCGCGGCGCGGCAGCCCCTGCGTCGGGAAAACCCATCCATAACGCGCTAGATCGGCGGGCTCGACGAGCGCGACTTTCGTCAGCGGATGATCGCGGCGGCAAACGATGGAATAGGGATCCTCGAACAGATCCTCGCCAATGAGGTCTGCGTACGGCGGAGGTTCGCGCAAGGCCCCGAAGATCACGTCCAGCGCGCCGTCGTGAAGATCGCGCGCCAATTGCTGATAGGAGCTCTCCACGACCTCCATCTTCTGCGCCGGATACCGGGCCAGCAGAACGCCCGTGGCCTGCGCCAGAAGAGTGCGCGGCGACAATGCGAGCACGCCGACGCGCAGGCTCGCGCGCGCCTTTGACGCGGCGCCGATCTCTTCGGCCCCCGAGCGGATTTCGCCGATGGCGAGCGCGAGGCGGCGCGCCAGTTCGCCGCCAGTCTCGTTGACGCCGAGCCCCGTCGCAGAGCGGCGATAGAGCGTTGTCTCAAGCAGGCGCTCCAGGGCGCGTGCGGGCCGTTGCAGGCTTGGTTCGGAGATTTCCAGTGCCTGCGCCGCCGCGCGAAAGCTGCCCGTCTGCCAGATGGCGAGCAAGCTGCGCACTTGCGCCCCGCCGATCTTGGCTGCGATGTTTTCCGCATCCTCGCGGCCATGCGTGCATTCCACCGCAGCAACGATCTGGTCGAAGAAGCGACCCGTACGGCGCCGGAAGATCGCGCCATCCGCATTCAGAAAACTGCCGTCCTGCCGCCGCTCGAACAGGCGCGCGCCAAGCTCCGCCTCGAGCAGATTAAGGGCGTGGGTCACGGCTGGCTGGCTGAGCCGCAGCGCCTGCGCCGCAGCCGACACCGAGCCGGTGCGCGCGATGGTTTCAAAGGCCCTTAGACGCCGGAAACTGGGCACGGGCAGGGGTGTATTCATGGCCTGTCGCCTTGCGACGAGTTGAACTTACGAAAAATCTATACCGATGGGCGCCGAATGAATAGGGGCACGGGGAACGGCAGGTGCATTGATGGACACATCGAGGCGCGGCCACACGCGCTCGGGCGGGAGTGAGACGTTGCGCGGGCAAAAGCCCAGCGCCTTTCATCGCCCGTCGTTCATCACGAGAGGACAGGGTGCCCATGAAGATCATCGACGTTCATTGCCATGTGGTCTCACCCGACCGCGTCACCTATCCGCTGGCCCCGCTCGGTGGCACGCAGTCCGACTGGTCGTCGGAGCGTCCCACCACGCCGCAGATGCTGATCGCGTCGATGGATGAGGCGGGCGTCGCCAAAGCCGCCGTCGTACAGGCCTCGACTGCCTACGGGCACAATTCGTCCTACCTCGCCGACTCCATCAAGCTCTTCCCGGAGCGCTTCACGGGCGTCTTCTCGCTCGATCCGCTCGACGCGGATGCGCTGACCCAGATGGATCATTGGATCAGCCTCGGCATGACCGGCATGCGCGTGTTCACGACCGGCAGCACCATGCCCGGCCAGCAGACGTGGCTCGACGACGAGCGCGCTTACCCGGTTTGGGAAAAGGCCGGCAAGCTGAAACTGCCGATCTCCGTGCAGATGACCGCGCAGGGCATTCCGCTGCTGCTGAAGATCGTCGAGCGTTTTCGGGAGACCGATTTCCTGCTCGACCATCTGGCGCGCTCCGTCATCAACGACGGCCCTCCCTATGCCGCCGCCGCGAGCCTGTGGGAACTCGCCAAGCACAAGAGCATCTACCTCAAACTCACGAGCCGCACGGTCGAGCATTGCCAGGCCGGCCAGGCGACGCCCGAGACCTTCATGAAGAAGCTCATGGAGACCTTCGGCTCTGAGCGCATTCTGTGGGGCTCCAACTTCCCCGCCCACAATGACACGCTGCCCAACATCGTGAATGAAACGCTGCATGTGCTGGCGTCTCTGAGCGACGCCGACAAGGCGAACATTCTCGCCCATACGGCCGAGCGTCTTTATCCAGTCCTGAAGTGAAAGAGGGCGCATCCATGACCACGATCCCGACCCTCAGCACGGCGCTCAAGCGCTACCCGACCACCAAGGCTTTGCTGACCGGCGAACTCACCTCGCCGAATTTCAGCTTCGAGTTTCACGAGATCGAGCCCATCCACAACGCCTTCAAGCCGATGGCGCGTGAGCAGAAGTTCGATGTGAGCGAACTCGCGATCTTCACCTTCCTGCAGGCCTATGCCTACAAGAAGCCGCTTGTCCTGCTGCCTGTCGTGCTCGCCGCGCGCTTCCAGCACGGCTGCATCGTCTACAACACCGATTTCCACGATCATCTCACCCCCGGCATGCTGCCGGGCAAGAAAGTCGGCGTGCGCGCCTACACGCAGACGACCGGGGCCTGGGTCCGCAATATCCTCTCGCAGGAGCAGGGTGTGGATCTGGAAAGCGTGAAATGGGTGATCTTCGAAGACGCGCATCTCGCGGAATACAAGGAGCCGTCTTTCGTCACGCGCGCGCCCAAGGGCACGAACCTCCTGTCCATGCTGATGTCGGGCGAAATCGACGCGGGCATTCTGGGCAACGATCTGCCTGACGATCCCAAGATCAAGCCGGTCATTCCCGATGCCGCTCAGGCGGGCAAGGCCTGGCATGAGCGCACGGGGCTCATCCCCGTCAACCACATGCTCGTGGTGACACAGAAACTCGCGCAGGAGCGGCCTGATCTCGTGCGCGAGGTCTACGATCTCTTCAAGCGTTCGAAGGAGATGGCGCCTGTCGCGCCGGGCGCCATCGACATGCGCCCGCTCGGCTTCGATGCCATCGCTCCCTCGCTCGAACTGGTGATTCAGCTGGCTTACGAGCAGCAGATCATCCCGACCCGCTTCTCGGTGGAAGAACTCTTCGCCGATGCACGCGCCATTCTGTGCCCCAACGCCTGAACACCTGAACAAGGCCCCGGCGACAGACCCGGGGCTGCTGATGGAGGAAACAACATGAACATGCATCGACGCATGGTGACGGGAGCTCTTCTGCTCTCGACCGGCCTGCTCTGCGCTTCGCTTCCCGCGCGCGCGGAAGATCCCGCCGACTTCTTCAAGGACAAGACGGTGCGCGTGCTTGTCGGGCATCCACCCGGCGGCTCCTACGACTTCTACGCGCGGCTCGCCGCCGATATGCTGCGGGTCTACTTGCCGCAGGCGAAAGCGGTGATCGTCGAAAACAAGCCCGGCGGCGGCGGACTTGTTGCCACCAGCTATTTCTACAACCAGATGGCCAAGGACGGCACGGCGCTCGCCGTTCTGCCGGAGACCATCGCCAATACGCAGGTAATGGAGCCGGAAGTCGGCAAGTGGGACGTCACGAAGCTTCGCTACATCGGCTCTTTCTCGCCGGTGAACACGGCCTTCGTGCGCCGCAAGAATTCGCCCTCGAAGACGCCCGCCGACATGAAGAAGCAGGAGACGATCGTCGGCTGCACCGGCACCAATGCGCAGAGCTATCAATATCCCGCGCTGCTGAAGGTGCTCGACGGCTACAAGTTCAAGATGATCTGCGGCTATCCCGGCGCCAATGAATATTCGATTGCGCTGGAGCGCGGCGAAATCGATCTCGTTTCTTCCGCGTGGAATTCCTGGCGCGTGACGCACAAGCGCCAGCTCGATGCGGGCGATCTCGTCGCCGTCATCCAGACAGGCCTGAAGCGCAACCACGAATTGCCCGACGTGCCCTTGATGCAGGAACTCGTCGACGATCCGGAGTCCAAGCAGGTCATTGAATTCGCCTCCGCCGGCGCCATGATCGGCCGTGCGCTGCTGGCCCCTCCCGGCGTGCCGGAAGAGCGCATCGCATTCCTGCGCGACATCTTCGACAAGATGGTCAAGGACCCCGCGATGATCGCGATGGCCGCACAACGCAACCTCGAACTCGATCCGCAGCCGGGCACAGTGGTGCAGGGCTATTCGGATGCAATCGTAAAAACCCCGCCTGCTGTGGTGGCGAAAGCGGCCATGGCGTTTAAAGGCTGAGGCCGACGAGAAGGCAACGCGGACCCGCTTCTCCCAATGGGAGAAGCTGTCGGCGGAGCCGGCTGATGAGGGGTTATGATCTCCGGTCGGAGAGTCGGAAACCCCTCATCCGGCCGTTCCACCGCCACCTTCTCCCACTGGGAGAAGGACCGCGCCTCGTCCTAGAAGCTTTTCTACGCAGCCCTGAACGCGTTTACATTCCCAGCAGCGCCGAAATAATCTCCTGCCGCCGAGGTTCGAGCTGTGCGGGCAGCTTCAGGTCGTCGCCAAGTGTTTCCACCGGCTCGTCCACCGAGAACCCGGGCCCATCCGTCGCGATTTCGAAAAGCACGCCTGACGGCTCACGGAAATATACCGAGCGGAAATAGGTGCGGTCGAGCTGTGGTGTCGTTTCGATGCCGAGCTTGATGAGGGCCGCGACGAGTTCCGCCTGCGCCACATCATCCGTGGTGCGGAATGCGACGTGGTGGATCGAGCCGGCTCCCGGTGTGCCGGGTGTCAGATCCTCGCCCTTCAGCAATTCGATGCGCGCGCCCGGCACCTTGTTGCCCGGCATGGCATAGCGGCGGCGCATGTAGCCCGGCAGTTCGGCGCGCCCCGTCTCGCGCCAGCCGAAGACGTCGGTGAGCACGCGGGCCGTCGCATCGAGATCATCGACCAGCAGCGTGGTGCCGGAAAGTCCGCGGATGGCCCATTCCGTGGGAATATCGGCGGAGGTGTGGGGCGCGGTGGCTCCGCCGGTGCGTTCCTCCACGAGTTCAAGCCCGATGCCGTCGGGATCGTGCAGCACGATGACCGTGCCACCGCCCGATTGATCGAGTGCGAAGGAGACGCCCTCGTCAGCCATGCGCTCGGTCCAGAACAGCGCGCTATGCAGCGGAATCGCAAAGGAGACAGTCACGGCTTCGCCGACCCCCGGGACGCCCTGCGCCTCGCCCTCGGAGGCGAAGAAGGTCAGCACCGTTCCGGGCGAGCCCGTCTCGTCGCCGAAATAGAGATGCCAGGAGGTCGGGTCGTCGAAGTTCACGGTGCGCTTGACGAGTCGCAGGCCGAGCACGCGCGTATAAAAATCATGCGTGCGGCGGATGTCGCCGGAAAAGGCGGTGATGTGGTGCAGGCCGGGCGACAGCATGGCGTTCGACGTCCTCTCATTCGAACGTGTGTTCCCATAATCTATGAGGACCTAATCCCGTTTCGACGTTTTCGATCGTCAGTTGCAGGAAAATATTTCGAAAGGCCAGCCAGATCTTTGCCTGGGCCCGCCGCCGCGGC
>JAQGKN010000052.1 GCA_028290085.1 Hyphomicrobiales bacterium | reverse complement strand
AATGACGCAGCCCAATAGCACTGCGGGCGCGCCGAACGACAAGAAAAGCGCGTCGACCGGCACAGAGGCAGAACTGGCGCGCCAGATGGCTGAAAAAAGCCATGGTACGAAGAAATAAATCTATTCTTGAGTCGGCAGGCGCCTCCCGCGCCTGCCGTTTGATTCCGGCCTTCCCTCAAAGCTCGAGCCTTTCATGATGTGGCGCCCTCTGACCAGCGCGATCGCGCTGATGCTTGCCTTCTCGCCTGCGCTGCGTGCCGAGGAAGGCACGGCGAGCCCATCGCTGCTGTCGGCGCAGCCGATGCGGGAACAGGCGCCCTCGGCCACTGGCGCGACGCCGCAAGATCAAACAACCGCCGTGACGCCGCCCCCCGCGTCCGCTCCCTCGACAGCTGCGGAGACGGCGCCGACAGTGAAGCTCGACGCACCTAAAGAGGCGCCTAAAAAGGGAAAAGTCGCCCAGAAGGCGCCTGCACCCAAGCCGCATGAGGCGGCTGTGTCGCTCGATCCCGAGCCAACCCTTCAGCCGGGAACATCGGCCGCCACGCAGGCGGCTGCGGAGAAATACACGGCGATTGCCGAGGCGGGCGGATGGCCGCGCATTGCCGTTGAATTGCGCGAAACCGCGAACGGTCCCGACGTGCTGGCGCTTCGCCAGCGGCTCGCCATCGAAGGCGATCTCGATCGCGATGCGCTCGATGGGGACAGCTTCGACGATGTGCTGACACAGGCTGTAAAAAGCTTCCAGCTGCGCATGGGCCTGAAGCCGACCGGCATTGTGACGGGCGCCACGCTTTCAGCCATCAACGTGCCTGCGGAAACACGCGCCCGGCAACTTGCCGCGAGTGCACTACGCATCGCCACGACGACCTTCAGTTTCGCGCCGCGCCATGTGGTCGTGAACATTCCCTCGGCGTCGGTCGAGGCGGTCGAGAACGGGCAGGTAGTGCATCGCTACACGGCCATTGTGGGTGACGTCGCCCATCAATCGCCGCAGGTCAGCGCGCGGATCCAGGAGGTCAATCTCAACCCGACCTGGACGCTGCCGACCTCGATCATCAAGAATGAAGTGATCCCGAAAATGCAAAAGGATCCGGCCTATCTCAGCCGGGCCAAGATCCGCATCCTAGACGGGCGCGGCAACGAGATTGACCCGCGCAGCATCGACTGGACGACGCAGAAGGCGGCAAATTACACGTTGCGGCAGGACCCCGGCGCCAGCAATTCGCTTGGCTACATCCGGATCAACATGCCCAACAAGGAAGCCGTCTATCTGCACGACACCCCCGGCAAGCGCCCGTTCGGTGACGATTACCGCTTTCTCTCGCATGGATGCGTGCGCGTACAGGGTGTCTACGATCTCGCGCAATGGCTGCTCGAAGGCACCAAGGGCCCCGGCGGCGACTGGACCGTGAAGGACATGCGCGCCAAGGTCGACACCAAGGAGCGTACCGATATCAAGCTGGAGAAACAGGTGCCCGTCATCTGGGTCTATCTCACCGGCTGGGCGTCGGCCGAGGGCACCGTGCATTTCCGCGATGACGTCTACGGGCTCGACAAGGACGCGCAGCCGGAGCCGACCGCGCTGCCCTCCCCGGACATGGTTGCGCGCTGACCTAGACCGAATCGCAGTCTTGTAAGCACGGCGCTTGTTGCCGTCATTGCGAGCGAGGCGAAGCAATCCAGTACGGTCCTGCGACCCCTGGATTGCGTGTCGATACGCTCCTCGTAATGACGGCATTTGCGCTTTTCGATAGAGGCGCGGTCCTTCTCTCAGAGGGAGAAGGTGCCTGCAGCGCAGGCGGATGAGGGGTTACCGCATCTCAGAACCTGGGAGCGTAACCCCTCATCAGTCGGCTCCACCGACAGCTTCTCCCACCGGGAAAAGCGGGGCCGCGTTTCTCCCGCGTAACATAGTAGATGACGGCGCCCGGCTGCGTCGGACCCGGATGCGACTAAACTCGAGTGTCGATCAGACCGGCAGGCGCGCCGCCAGATCCGGCTGTCCCTGCAGATTGAGGCGCACGAGCTTGATGCCGTGCTCCTGCGGATCGTCACGCACCCTGAAGCCGAGTTGCTCGCACATGGTGAGCATCGTCGTATTTTTGGCAAGCACCTGGCCCTCGATTCGAGCCAGGCCTTCGTCCTGTGCATATTCGATCATCAGCTTCATGAGATTCCAGCCGAGGCCCCTGCCCTTGTAGTCGGAGCGCAGCAGGATCGCATATTCGCCGCTGGTCGCCTCGGCGTCCTTGATGAGGCGGACGCCGCCGACCATGAAGCCTGTATCCTTCTCGATGGCGCAGATCGCGAAAGCACGGGCATAATCGATCTGGGTGAGACGCGCGACGAATGTGTGGCTGAACTCCTTCACGGGCGCGAAAAAGCGCAGACGCAGGTCGAGCGCGGGGACGGATTCGAAGAAGGCGCGGTAGAGCCCCTCATCCTCGGGCCGCACAGGACGCAAGAAGATCTTTGCCCCGTCGCGCAAAGTGAGATCACGCTCCCACCCCTTCGGATAGGGCGCGATTGCAAAGCGCAGATTCGAGCCGTGCTGGTGTGGTGATTGCGCGGGCGCGATGGCGATGCGCGCATCGATGACGATGACGCCCTTGTCGTCGCAGAGAATCGGATTGAGATCGAGTTCGCGGATCTCCGGAATGTCGGCGGACAATTGCGACAGCTTCACCAGCAGTAATGCAGTTGCATCGATGTCTGCGGCCGGTTCGTCGCGATATGTACGCAGGATGCGCACGACGCGTGTGCGCTCGATGAGATCATGCGCCAGGCGCAGATCGAGCGGCGGCAGTGCCAGCGCGCGATCGTTGATGACTTCAACCGCCTTGCCGCCACGACCGAAGACGATGACGGGGCCGAAGGTGGGGTCTTCCGCGATGCCCGCAATCAGTTCGCGCGCATGCGGACGCCGCACCATGGGATGCACGGTCACACCTTCGAGGCGCGCCTGCGGCTTCGCCGCCGCGATACGCACCAGCATGGCGCGCGCGGCTGCGACCGCAGCCTCCGGTGTTTCCAGTCCGAGCACGACGCCGCCGACGTCGGATTTGTGCGTGATATCAGGCGAGAGAATCTTGATGACGCATGCGCCGTGCTGGGCGATGAGCGCGGCCGCTGGAGCCGCGACATCTTCGGGCGTCGCAGCCATGCGCGCGGGCGCGATGGGGATGTCATAGGCTTCCAGCAGGCCAGTGATGGCGACGGGCCCGAGCCAGGTATGGCCAGCTGCCAGCGCGTCCGCGACAATGCTTCGCGCGGCAGCAACATCGGGCTCGAAGTCGGCGGGAAGGTTTGGTGGCACCGCCATCAATGCATCGCGGTTTTCACGCCAGCGCACGACATGCATGAAGCCGCGCGTCGCGCCGCTGCGATAATTGGGGATGCGCGCGGCCTCGAACATTTCGTCGGAGGCCTGCGTCGCACCGAGCCAGACAACGAAAACGGGCTTGGGCTGCAATGACGCGCGGCGATGCTCCTGCACCACGGCAACGACTTCTTTCGCCGTCGCCTCGCTTTTGGAAAGAGCAGTCGGGCAATGCACCACGATGACAGCGTCATTTGCGTCGTCATCAAGAAGCGCGGTGAGTGCAACGCGATAGCGATGCGCATCGGCGTCGCCGACGATATCGACGGGGTTGGCATGGGACCACGTGACGGGGAGCGTCGCGTTGAGGATCGCCATGGTTTCGGGCGAGATCTCCGCCAGCTTGCCGCCGAGATCGAGTAAATTATCCACTGTGATCACGCCGAGGCCGCCACCATTGGTGAGGATGGCCGCGCGATCTCCCGTAAACGCCTTGATGCGGCCCAGCGCTTCAGCGGCCGCGAAGAGTTCGGAGATATCGTTGACGCGCAGCAGTCCGGCTCGGCGGAATGCGGCGTCGTAGACGGCGTCCGCACCCGCCAGCGCACCGGTATGGGTTGCCGCCGCCTTGGCCGCGCGAGGATGGCGACCTGACTTGATGACGATGACCGGCTTTACGCGCGCAGCAGCACGCGCCGCCGACATGAAGCCCTTGGCGTCGCCGATCGATTCCACATAGAGCAGGATCGCGCGGGTCTGATGGTCGAGCGCGAAATAATCGAGCAGATCGGCGAAATCGACGTCAGCCATATCTCCAACAGAGACGAGTCCGGAAAAGCCGACCTTGCGTTCGTGCGCCCAGGCGAGAAGTGCTGTCGCGACGGCGCCCGATTGCGAGATCACGGCCAGATCGCCCGGCAGAGCGCGATGTGCCGCGAAGCTCGCATCAAGGCCACTGCGGGGTGACACCAACCCCAGGCAATTGGGGCCGACGACGCGAATGCCCGTGGTGCGCGCGATCTCGGCGAGCTGAGCTGCGAGCGAGCCCACGCCATGTTCGGGATCGGCGGTGATGACGATGGCGCCCTTGACGCCGATTGCCGCCGCTTCCGCCACGAGGGCCGGCACGACGTCACGCGGGGCTGCGACGACGACGAGTTCCGGCACGGCGGGAAGATCCGAGATCCGCGCGACGCAAGGCAATCCCTCGAGCTCCTTGTGCCGGGGATTCACGAGAGACAGTGTGCCCTTGAACCCACCCGCCCGCAGATTATCGAACACAGCGCGGCCAAGGCTGCCGACGCGCCCGCTGGCACCCACCAGCGCTACGGACTTGGGCTTGAACAGGCATTCGAGGAGACGCGTCGTCATGGGAGAACCCTTCGTCGCAAATCGTGGTCCCTTTTATGGTGGCACTGGCCCCG
>JAQGKN010000047.1 GCA_028290085.1 Hyphomicrobiales bacterium | reverse complement strand
GGAAGGCCGGCCGTGAGATGGAGATAGCCCGCCTCCTCGATATGGTGGGGCTCGAGCAGCGCCTGCTCGGGCGCCGGCCCGACGAGGTTTCCGGCGGTCAGCAGCAGCGCGTGGCCCTGGCTCGTGCGCTTTCGCGCAGGCCGCGCCTTATGCTCCTCGACGAGCCGTTCTCGGCGCTCGACACGGGCCTGCGCGCGAGCACGCGGCGTGCTGTCGCCGATCTGCTCAGAGAACGCGCCATCACGACGATTCTGGTGACGCACGATCAGGGCGAAGCGCTGTCGTTCGCCGATCAGGTCGCGGTGATGCACGAAGGACGCTTGTTGCAGGCTGGCGATCCGCGCGATCTCTACTTCCGCCCCGCAACGCCTTTCGTCGCCGAGTTTTTGGGCGATTCACTCATCCTCGACGCTGCCTGCGAGGGCGGGTTCGCTGTGTGTCGGTTCGGCCGCCTTCCGCTTGATAGCGTGCAGGTGAGCGGCCCAGCCAAAATCCTGCTGCGCCCTGAGCAGATCCGTGTGCAGCAAATGCAAGCCGGCGACGACTTCCCGTGCAAGGTCGAAGCGGTCGAATTTGGCGGAGCAAATTCGCTGATCACACTGCGTTTTGTCGCATCCGAGGCCGCCGACGACGCGACGATCGTTTTGCGCAGAAACGGAATGGATGACATCCGTGTCGGCGATCTCATCTCGATCTCGGTCATCGGGACGGCGCACGTCTTTCCGTCGTCCTGAAACCCGGGTCGCGCGCGCGGTGAGCACGTCTGCATGAGATACACGGATGATGGGCGTTGGCCTTGTCATTCACAACTTTTCTCAAGGGTGTGAGCGCTTAAACAAGGTCCTTGGCGCGCGTATCGAGCGCGTCGGTCGTGCCACTGCCGGCCGACGCGTTCCGCCGGGAGCCGCGATGCGAGCGCCATAAGAGCGAGCGACATCGTCGCCATCGCGATGAGAGCGGCGCCATAGACATAAGCCGTGGTGACGAGGCTCAGGCGTGGTGCCACCAGGCCAGCAGCGATGGCCGGCACCGAGAAGGCGACGTAGCTGATGACAAGATAGGCGGCCAGCATGGCAGCGCGTTCGTGTTCGCCCGCCAAAGGGATCAGGATGCGCAGGCTACCGAAGTAGGCTGTGCCGAGACCAGCGCCGGCGATCAGGGTTCCGAAAAACATGCCCGGCTCCGATTGGATCCTGACAGCGAGGAGCGTCACTGCAATCCCGATCACGAGCGCCAACCCCGAGAAGCGCAGCAGCCATTTGGCCTCGCTCGCGCGCAAAACCAGCACTGCGACGGTCGCTGTCAGCACCAAAGTCGAAACGACGGTTGCGCCCAAGAACGGCGAATGCGTCTCGGTCACTGCCGATACGAGCGAGGGCATGAGCGACAGATAGAATCCGCCGAGCGCCCAAGCCGCCACATTTAGGGGGACGAGCCGCATCATCGTGCCCCTCGCCGACAGCGGCACGCTGATCCGTGGAACGAGGGCCCGCAGCCCGCCGGGCTTCCCGGTGGTCGTTTCCGGAACGAGAGGGAGCACCAGAATTTCAATAAGTGTGATTGCGAGCAGCACGGCATAGACGAGCTTGGTTGGCAGGGGAGCCCAAGCTATCAGCACGCCCGCAAGAAGCGATCCCGCGGTCAGTCCGATGAACGCGGTCACGCCGTTCAGCGTGGCGCCGTACCGCGGCTGCGTGTCGACGATCGTGGCGCCAAGGCTCGTCATGGCGACACCGGTCGCGACGCCCTGCAGAAGCCGTGCGATCGCGAGATCTCTCGCATGCACCGCCTCGATGAACATCAGTAGCGCGACGAAGTTGACGAGCAGAGCTCCCAGAATCATCGGTCGGCGCCCGACGTAGTCAGAGAGACGTCCCAGAGTGAGGAAGGCAATCACCATACCCAGCACATAGGCAGCGAAAATGAAGGTCACCACCGCGGGCGAGAGCCCCATGGTTTCCTGATACAAACTGTAGAGCGGGGTCGGAGCGCTGGAGGCGGCGGAAAAGCTGATCGCCACCGCTGTAGCGTAGACTCCGGCAGAGGGGATCGACAGCTTCCATCGTCCGGGCGTGAGCAGGCGGGATCTGGACATGAGGTCCTCCAAATGCTAAATATTTGCTTTAAGGGATATAGGCCGGCTTCGGCCTTAATGCAAATATTTTGCGTTAAGAATTCCCAGTCACGCGCAGCGAGGGAATATGGGTCGCGAACTCGTGCGGCAGGGCGGCCGCTCCGCCCGGATCCAAAGGGAAGTCCATGCAGCGACGCAATCGCTCGTCGGGCGGTTTGACCGATCCGCCATCACGGTACCGATGATCGCCGACCTTGCCGGCGTCACTCCCTCCACGATCTACCGAAGGTGGGGCGATCTCGGCTCGCTGCTGGCCGATGTGGCCTCCGAGAAGCTGAGGCCGATCAGCGACCCGGACGATACCGGGAGCACCGCCAGCGATCTCGAAGCCTTCGTGCTGCAATATGCGGAAGAAATGTCCTCAAAGGTCGGACGCGATCTGTTGCGCGATGTTCTGGCCGATGCCGAGGACACGGCTGCCACGAAATGCTGGCGCTACACCTACGATCATCTGGAGACAATCGCTGCACGGGCATCTGCACGAGGCGATGCTCCCCTGGAGCCGGGTCTCATCATCGACAGAGTTATCGCGCCAATCTGTTTTCACATCCTGTTTGGCGACCGCGACGTTTCGGCTGATTATTGTCGTGGCCTCCTGGCTGGTCTTCGCGCGGTTGACAATCCGGCGGAATGATCGAGACGCCCAGGGCCGCCCGCTGACGTGTGACATGTCCGGCCACCGCGTGAACTAGCTACGTTCGCCTACCCATACTGCCGTTGCCTCCATCAGATCGGCCGGAACCTCTTCGACAACCTGGTCCACCAGTTTAGCAATCGTCATCCCACGTAGCTTCTCTCGCCAAGCGTCCTCGGCCTCCCACATCACCCGCGCAACGATGCAGGCCTTGGCATCGCACGTGCTCTTCGGCCTGCATGGATTGTTGCGCCGGATCTCAGTGCACACGAATGCGGGACCCGGGCCTTCGATGGCTGACACAACGTCCCAGAACGTAATTCCAGAAGCAGCTCGGGCCAGACGATATCCGCCCGACGGCCCGAGCGTGCTCAAGACGAGGCCCGCTTTCGCCAGCGCCTGCAGAGCTTTGGAGAGGTATTCCTTGGGCACGCCATGCAATTGCGCCAGCGATTTCGTGTCCAGGTAACGCCCGTCCGGCAAGCCGGCGAGAATGGAGCAGCAGTGTAGCGCCCATTCGACCTGATTCTTCAGTTGCACGTCAGCTCAGTCCCGCTTTGTTCAGGCCGAATGCCTCGTCCGCCGAACCCGGGACGGCCCGGAAGGCGATGCTGAGGCGATTCCAGCCGTTGATTGCCATGACTACCATAGTCACGTCGGTGATCTCCTGTTCGTTGAACACTGCACGAACCGCCGCGTAGACCTCGTCGGAGACGCCATGCTCACCAAGCTTGGTGACAGCCTCCGTCCACTCGAGAGCGGCGCGCTCGCGGGCAGTGAAAAGGTCGGACTCGCGCCAAACGGTCAGGTGGTGAATGCGCAACGGGCGCTCACCATGAATCGTGGCCTGCTTTATGTGCATGTCCACGCAGAAGGCGCAGCCGTTGATCTGCGACGCGCGGATCTCGACAAGGCTGTGCAGCGTCTTGTCGATCGACGACTTCGCTGCGGCCGTGCTGAAGGCCAAGTACTTGCTGTAAAGAGCAGCGGAGACACGGGAGGGGTCGAGGCGTGCGGTCATGACGATCTCCTTTAAGGATATTATATGTCCATAAGGACATTCAATATCCTTATTAAAAGAAGAGCGCAATGGCTTTCCGCGCGGCCAGTTCAGGAAACTTCGCGCCCCAG
>JAQGKN010000012.1 GCA_028290085.1 Hyphomicrobiales bacterium | reverse complement strand
CCACCGCTGCGGTTCCCAGCTGGGCAGCGACGCCGCCGCTGCGCCGCGCCCGCATCCTCAATCGCTTCCTGCGGCTGATGGAAGAGAACACCGACACGCTAGCTGCCGCCATCACGTCCGAGCACGGCAAGGTGCTGTCCGATGCCATGGGCGAGATCACGCGCGGGCTCGAGGTCGTCGAGTTCGCGACCGGCGCCCCGCAACTTCTCAAGGGCGAGTACACGGAGAACGTGGGCGCGAATGTCGATAGTTATTCCGTGCGCCAGCCGCTCGGCGTCGTGGCCGGCATCACGCCGTTCAACTTCCCCGCGATGGTGCCGCTGTGGATGTTCCCGGTCGCGCTCGCCTGTGGCAATTGCTTCATCCTGAAACCCTCCGAGCGCGTGCCAACAGCCTCGCTGCTCATGGCACAATATTTGAAAGAGGCGGGACTGCCGGACGGCGTGTTCAACGTCGTGCTTGGCGACAAGGAGGCTGTCGACGCGCTGCTCGACCACCCCGGCATTTCGGGCGTGAGCTTTGTCGGCTCGACCCCGATCGCGCGTTACATTTACGAAACCGCCGCGACCAAGTCCAAACGTTGCCAGGCGCTCGGCGGCGCCAAGAACCACATGATCATCATGCCCGACGCCGATCTCGATCAGGCGGTCGATGCGCTCATGGGCGCGGCCTACGGCTCGGCGGGGGAACGCTGCATGTCGATCTCTCTCGCCGTGCCTGTCGGTGAAGACGTGGCGAACGAACTCGTCAGGCGGCTGGAGCCGCGCGTGCGTGCGCTGAAGATCGGCTCGGGCACGGACAAGGAGTCCGAGATGGGCCCGCTGGTCACATCCCAACACCGCGACCGCGTGAAGGGATACATCGACCTCGGAGAGACCGAGGGCGCGAAGCTCGTCGTGGATGGTCGGAACTTCAAAATGCAGGGCTTTGAGAACGGCTATTTTCTCGGCGGCACATTGTTCGATCACGTGACGACCGACATGCGCATCTACAAGGAAGAAATTTTCGGCCCCGTGCTCGGCGTGGTACGCGCGGGAACCTTCGACGCCGCGGTGAAGATGATCAACGATCACGAATTCGGAAACGGCACCGCGATCTTCACGCGCGACGGCGATGCGGCGCGCGAATTCGCGCAGCAGATACGCGTTGGTATGGTGGGCATCAACGTGCCGATCCCGGTGCCCATGGCGTTTCATTCCTTCGGCGGCTGGAAGTCATCGCTGTTCGGCGACCATCACATGCATGGGCCGGAGGGCGTGCGCTTCTATACGCGGCTGAAGACCATAACGTCGCGCTGGCCCACAGGCATCCGCGCGGGTGCGGACTTCATCATGCCGACAATGCGCTGAGGCGTGGATCACTCAATCGGCGGTCCAGCCGCCATCGACGAGCATGGAAGATCCCGTCATCAAGGCCGAGGCATCGGAAGCGAGGAAGAGCACCGCGCCCATGATGTCCTCGACCTGACCAAGGCGCCCGAGCTTGATCTTCGAGAGAACCGAGTCCTTGAACGCCGCATTCTCAAAAAACGGTTTCGTCATAGGTGTCTCTATGAAAGTCGGCGCAATCGTGTTGACCCGGATTTTGTGGGGCGCCAGCTCCACGGCCATGGCTTTCGACAGGCCCTCGATGCCCCATTTCGAGGCGCAGTAAATGCTGCGGTTCGCGCCGCCCACATGCCCCATCTGCGATGACATGTGGATAATGCTGCCGGGCTTGCCCGCCGCGATCATCCGCTTCGCCGCCATCTGCGCCACGAAGAATGCCGAGCGCAGGTTGAGGTCCATCACCGCGTCGAAATCTTCCACCGTCACCTCGGTGAAGGGCTTTGGCCTGTTGGTCCCAGCGTTGTTGACGAGAATGTCGTCGGCCTCACGCGCCCCGAGCGCCTGTTGCACGGCGTTCACATCGAGAACGTCGAGGCGGAGCGTATCGGCGCTGCCACCCTCGTCGCGGATCGCGCGCACGGCCGCCTCGATCTCGTCGAGCGTGCGTGCGCAGAGCGTGACATGCGCCCCCGCTTGCGCGAGTGCGGCTGCTGCGGCGAGGCCCAGGCCACGTCCGGCGCCTGTCACGAGCGCACGTTTGCCATCGAGGCGAAACGAGGGTGTGCGGGGCAGGGCGCTCATCGTCTATTCCGCCGCTTCGCCATAAGGAATGTTGCGCCCGCCATAGCGCCGCACACGCACGTTCGCTTGTTCCGCATGGCCCACGAATCCCTCCAGCATGCAGAGCCGCGAGCAATATTCGCCGACCATGGCCGAGGCTTCGTCGGTGAGAACACGCTGATACGTGCAGGTCTTCAGAAACTTTCCGACCCACAGGCCGCCGGTATAACGCGCGGCCTTCTTCGTCGGTAGCGTATGGTTGGTGCCGATCACCTTGTCGCCATAGGCGACATTCGTGCGCGGCCCGAGGAACAGAGCGCCGTAATTGCGCATGTTCTGCAGGAAATAATCGGGATCGCGCGTCATCACCTGCACATGTTCGGATGCGATGCGGTCTGCTTCCGCCACCATCTCCTCGTCGCTGTCGCAGACGATGACGGCACCATAGGCTTCCCATGCCTTGCGGGCGATCCCAGCGGTGGGAAGAATGCCGAGCAGGCGCTCGACTTCCGCCATGGTCGCGCGCGCGAGTGTCTCTGACGTGGTGAGCAGGATCGCGGGCGAATCCGGGCCATGTTCGGCCTGTCCCAGCAAGTCGGTGGCGCACATTTCCGCGTCCACACTCTCGTCGGCGATCACAAGCGTTTCCGTGGGGCCGGCGAAGAGATCAATGCCGACACGCCCAAACAATTGCCGCTTGGCCTCCGCCACAAACGCATTGCCGGGCCCGACCAGCATGTCGACGGGCTCGATGGTGGCCGTGCCGAGCGCCATGGCGCCCACGGCCTGGACGCCGCCGAGGCAGTAGATGACATCGGCCCCGGCGAGGTGCTGGGCCGCCACGATGGCCGGAGCCGGCCTGCCC
>JAQGKN010000008.1 GCA_028290085.1 Hyphomicrobiales bacterium | reverse complement strand
CGCTACGAACTCGTGGGCGTGGTCACGACATTCGATGCTGCCAGTGGACCTGCGCAGCTGCTGCGCCACCCGGAAGTGGCCTCCCAACTCGATTGCGCCGATGTTGTGGTTATCACGCGCAGCGATGTGGCGGGGCCGGACGGCACGAGCAAGGCGCGTGACGTCGTACATCAAAGACGTCCGAATATTACCGTTCTGGAATCGGGAAAGGACGGCGTTCCAGCTGCAAGCCTGCGTGAAACGCTCCGCTCTGAATGCATTCCATGGCAGAGAGCAGACGTGCTTGCAGCGCACACACCCGATGTCAGCTCGGCCTTTGTGCCGCTGAATGAACCAGTCTCGTGGAACGCACTGGACTCTGCATTGCAGCAGGTCCTCTGCGACGGCACGGTCCTTCGTGTCAAAGGACTGGTGCACATCATCGGCTGCGAAACACCACAGATCGTTCAGGCCAATGACACCATCACGCGTGAAGATGCGCCTGAAAATGCGGGTGTCGCGCCGGGTCTCACGATCATCGCGGAGGGCGTGCCTGCCAGCGCCATCGCCGCGACGCTCGCATCGCGGCTCACCTTCCGTGGCTTGGCCGTCAAATCGTAAGTGTGTCAGCCCTGGAAGCCGAGTGCCGTTGAAATCTCCAGGGCCGCGCTCCGCGCTTCCTTTATGCAGCGTTTGAGATTCTGCTTCTGCAAACGACTCTCCGGCCCCGTGATGGAAATCGAACCAGCCACGGCCCCGGCACGGTCGAACACAGGCACCGCCACGCCCCGAATGCCTTCGATAGACCCGTTTGAAATCGCATGGCCCTTCTTGCGTATCTGCACGAGCTCAGCTTCGATAATTCCGCGCTCTGCCTTGCTCACAGTCGTCAGCGCATCGCGGATGATGGTCGCGTCGGAAAACGCGAGAATCGCGCGCCCGCTCGCCGTCGCCGCGATATGATCGACATGGCCGAGCCCGCGCGCGTAGGACAGCTTCTGCGATCCCGCAAATTCCACCACGCAGATGCGGCTCGATCCTCGAGCCACGAGGAATGCCACAGTCTCGTCGACGCTATGCCAGAGCCGTGTGAGAACAGGCGCGGCAATGCGGGCCGGATCGACCGTCCGAAACCACGCATTGGCGATGTGGGCGACGCCAAAATCGAGCTGGTAACGCAGCGGATCGCCAGCACCTTTCACCAGCCCCTCGGCCTCCAGTGTCGCCAGCAGTCGATAGAGCGTCGGGCGGCTGATCCCCGCGCGCTGCTGCAATTCGGCGACCGTCATCGAGGATTGTTCCGGCGTAAAGGCGCGCAAGACCTGAAACGCCCGCTGCACAGCACGGATCGGCGATCCCGCAGCCTCGGTGTCCTCGATGAGATCAGGTTCCATCATTCAGCGGCACTGACCTTGTGGCCGCGCTCTCGCGCGCCGTTGAGATGGGGCATCACGCCCGACGCGAACAGGCGCAGGTTCTTCTCCGTCAGGTCTGCGGGCAGTGTCGCGACTTGCAACATGGCGATGAGATTTCCAAAGCCGAGTTCGTCCTGCAGGTAATTGAGCCTGTCGCGCACCGTGGCAGCACTTCCACACACCACCATGCCGAGTTCCATCAGCGCTTCCAGGCTTGTCGCATTGGCGCGCGCCAGGACCTTGCTTTCGATGAGGCTCTTGGTGCTGGCGATAGACGAATAGCCCGGCGGGAAGCGCATCTCGAAAGGAAAGCGCAGGAAGCGGTTGAAGAAATTCTCGATATGCGGCCGCAGCTCTTCGCGTGCGCCCTCGTCCGTCTCGCCCACATAAATCGGCACGGCCCAGCCGATCTGGGACGCATCCGCCTCATAGCCTGAGTCCTGCGCAGCCGTGCGATAGGCGTCGAAGGCCTTCTTCGCATTCTTCAACGGACTGAACGTCTGCAAATAGGTGTAACGGCGCTCGGAGGCCGCAGCCCAGACGATGGTCTCCATGCTGCCCTGCGAAGGCACCCAGACCGGCGGATGCGGCTCCTGGAAGGGCCTCGGCCAGATGTTCACATATTCGAATTGGAAGTGACGGCCGTGGTAGCGAAACGGCCCCGTCTGCGTCCACGCCTTCAGGATGAGCTCATGCGCTTCGTAATAGCGTTCATGCGACAAAGTCGGATTGATTGAACTCGCGAAATATTCCGAGCCGATGCCACGCACGAAACCGGTGATGAGTCGCCCGCCGCTCATCTGGTCGAGCATGGCGAATTCTTCGGCGATATTGACGGGGTTGTTGACGAGAGGCAAAGCGCGGCCCAGCACCGCGATCTTCGCGTTCTTGGTGGACCGTGCGAGCGCACCCGCGATCACATTGGGCGCTGGCATGATGCCGTAGGCCGTTTGATGATGCTCGTTGACGCATATGCCGTCGAAACCGAGCTGATCGGCCAGCTCCAGTTCGCCAAGATAGCGGTCGTAGAGCGCAAAACCCTTCTGCCGGTCGAAATAGGAATTGGGCAGCGTCACCCAGGCGGAATTGTGCTGCTCGACGTAACTGAGGTCGAGATCGGCATAGGGCATCAGGTGAAAGAAGAAGGTTTTCATCGGCTGACACTCCGGAAAAACGCATTCAGCTCCGTGCCAACGCGATCGGCGGCTTCGGTATGTGAGGCATGACCGCAGGCATCCAGCGTCACGAGCCGCGCTTGCGAGATTTCGCGCATGTAAGGCGAGTGACAGGCATAGGGAATCACGCGGTCCTCACGACCCCAGATCAGCAGGGTCGGCACGTCGATCCGGTGCAGCCAGTAATGCAGCTGCGGATTTTCCAGCCGGGGACTCCAGGCCAGACGCGCGAGTCCCGCCCGGTTCTGCAGGAACAGATCCATGTCGACATTGCCCTGCGCCGCGATGCGCGCTTCCGCCAGCGCCACATTGTAGTAATTGCGGCGAGCGCCTTCCTCCGGCGTCCAGAGGAAGATGTCGTCGAAAGGCGCCTCGGGCACAGCGACGCCCGCCGGGGCCATCAGCGAGAGCGACGTGATGCGCTTGGTGCTGCGCACCGCGATCTCGGCTGCGAGCCATCCGCCAAGCGAATGCCCGACGAGATGCACGGAAGGCGCCTCCAGCTTATCGAGCATGTCGAGGTAGAAAAAGGCGAGATCCCCGACGGACATCATCCATTCCGGGATTTCGCTGCGGCCAAAACCCGGATGCTCCGGCGCGATCAGCTGCCAGTCCGCTGCCAATCGATCATGCAGAGGCGTCCAGTTCGCACCTCCCGCACCGTGCAGAAAAACCACGGCAGAGCCGTCGCCGCCCCTCTGGAGGCGCAGCCGCTGGCCGCGAACATCAAGCATTTCCTCGTGCATTTTTTTGTCCACCACATGAACAAGCGTCTCATTTTTCTTAAATGAAAAGGCGCGGGCCGGTCAACTGCGGGTTGACGTTGCGCTCCCTGCAAGCTTTCATGCGGGCCGCGATGGGCGGCTGCGAGCCGCAAACAAACCCACGCAGATGGAGGAAACGATGCGAATTCTGATGGCCACGCTCGCGGCGATGATGTCGATTGTGCTGCAGTCGCAAGTGGCGAGCGCGGAAACCCTGAAGATCGCGTCGCCCCAGCGGGGAAGCTGGGAAAGTGCCATCCCCGAACTCGGCCAGAACAACGGCATTTTCAAGAAGCACGGGCTTCAGCTCGAAATCACCTCGACATCAGGTGGTGGAGAAACGATGCAGCTCGTCATCTCGGGCGCGGTCGACATCGGCTTGAGTGCTGGAACCTCGGGCGCGCTCGGTGCCTTCTCGCGCGGCGCGCCGATCCGCATCATCGGCGCCAGTTCGACGGGGTCTCAGGAACTGTTCTGGTATGTCCCGGCGATCTCGCCGATCAAGGCGATGCGTGACGTTGGCACAGCGACCGTCGCCTATTCGACGAGCGGCGCCTCGACGCAGATCGCAGTGCTGCGTTTCATCAGCGAATATGGCCTGAAGGCGAAGCCCGTCGCGACCGGCAATCCGAACCTCACCTTCACGCAAGTGAAATCCGGCCAGGTCGATATCGGCTGGTCCGTTGCACCCTTTCAACTCGATGCGCTCGACAAGGGCGAGGTGCGCATCATCGCACGCGCCAGCGACATTCCGGCCATCAAGAGCCAGACGGTCCGCGTGATGATCGCCAACGCGAAGCTCGTCGCAGAGCATCAGGATGTGCTCAACCGCTTCATGGCCGCCTATCGTGAAACCATCGACTGGCTCTACACCAACCCCGATGCGGTCAAGCAATATATGGCCTTTTCGGGGTTCTCTGAGCCTGCGGTGCGGCGAATGCTGAAGGAGTTCATCCCCAAGGAAAGTCTGCAGTCGACGTCTATCGACGGCATCGCCGAGGGCCAGCAGGACGCCGTGCAATACAAGTTCATCAGTGCGCCGCTGACCGACGCGCAGCTGAAAGAGCTGATCCAAATTCCAGTTGCTGCGAAGTAAAGGCGCGCCTCAGCGCCGGATCGAGAAGCGGTCGAAAGGCAACTCGACCGCTTCGGCCTTTTCGTAGGCTTCCAGCAGGCTTTTCAGCATCCCAGCATTGCGCGCCTCGACCTGCTCAACTTCCTCGCGCATGCGGCTGCGCGCGTCCTCGGCGGCTTGCTTGAGTTCGTCATTCGAATAGGCGAGCAGCTCGCCGTCGCGCACGACGATCTCGCCTCCGACCATCACGGCGCGAATGTTCTGTCCGCTCTCGCCATAGACGAGCTGGCGGATCGCGCTGTTCAGCGGCCGGTAATTGGCGCCCGAAAGATCGATCATCACCATGTCGGCGAGATAGCCCGGCCGGATCGCGCCGAGATCGCCCGCGCGCCCGAGTGCCTTGGCGCCGCCCAGCGTCGCCGCCGCGAAGGCACGCCGCGCTGCGCCGCTCTCCCCGGCCTGCGTCTGGAAACCCCAGAACAGCGCGAACATCTTCATCGACAGGAACAAGTTCTGTGTGTCGTTGCAGCTGCAATTATCGCAGCCGAGCGCCAATCCAGCGCCCGCTTCGTCATAGGCGACGATGGGTGCAAAGCCGTTGCGCAGCTTCATGTTGCTCATCGGATTGAAGGCCAAATTCGCCCCCGCCGCACCGAAGCGGCGGATCTCTTCCTCGTCGATCCAGATGCCGTGCGCGATGGTGAGGCGTGGACCGACCAGCCCGAATTTTTCGAGATGCGCGAGCAGCGATCCACCCTCGTAGGCCTGCCGAGCCAGCACAACCTGCGAGCGCGCTTCATAGAGATGCGTGAAAACCTGCAACCCATAGATCGCGGAAAGTTCGGCCACCCAGCGCAGCAGCCCATCCGAGCAGCGCTGCGGCGCGGAGGGAGCCAGCACCCAGTCGATCTTGTCGCGTCCGCCTTCCATGACGAGCGTTTCGATCAGGCGCTGGAGCGCCGACGTGTCGGCCGCGCCCGGCAGGAGCTGCGTGACGTCGTCCGGCAGGTCGCGCCAGAACGGCACGGCATCGACGCCCGCCGCATCGGCGATCTGCAGGCCGATGGCAGCGCGTGCGCCCGAAGCCTCATAGGCGCCCATGATGGCATCGACATGCCCCCTTTCGGGGTCGGCGATGGTCACCATGTCCTGCATGGTGGTGATACCGTTGCAGAGCGCGTCGGCGGCGCCCAGCAACGTGCGCAGCCCGATATCCTGCGTGCTGATGCGCCGATAATTGGCGGGATGCGTGTAGAGCCCCCAGATGTCCAACGGCATCTGCTCATAGGAGCCGCGCAGCAGCACATCATGCGAGTGGTAATGGCTGTTGACGAGACCGGGGATGAGCAGGTGCCCCTCTGCATGAATGGTCTCGACGCCCTCGAGAGCGCCAGCACGCGCGGTGGCGGCTGCGCCCACCGCGACAATGCGGTCGCCCTCGATGAGCACGTCGGCGATCTCGGGGTGATCGAGATCGCCGCCGAGGTCCAGCACGCGGCCGCCAGTGACGAGCTTCAGCCGCGAGCCCGTCACGGCAGCACGCTGCGTGCAAATCGCTGTTCGAGCGCACGGCCGAAGCGGTATTTCAACTCCGGCCCATCGAAGGGCGGGCTGACATAGTGCTTTTTCGGGCGGTCGAGTTCGAGCACGACGGTGGTTGGCCCCGGCGTCTTGAAGGCCTCGTCGAAGCCTTCCTTCAGCGCATCCATCGAACTGAACTTGAAGACCCGCTCGATGCCCGCCGCGCGCGCAATACCGGCGAAATCGATATCGCTTCCCATCGGCAGATCGCTGCCCTCGGTCGCGCCATAGCAGCGATTGGCGATGACGATGGAAACCATGTTGGGCAGCGCCATCGCCTTTTCGACGAAGAGCAGCCCCGTGTTCATGACGAACGCGCCGTCGCCCAAAAAGGCCCAGAAGCGCGCCTGCGGATAGCCGAGCGCGAGGCCGGCTGCGAACATGGTCGACAGGCTCATGGACGCTTCCAGATAGAAGGTCGATGTCGTGTCGCCCGTCAACTCCCACCAGACTTCGGACGAATTGCCCGCCGAGGTCACGACGAGTTCGTCGGTGCGGCGCGCGGAGAGCAGCGAGAGGCAGTCCTGAATGTCCATGGCCATCAGCTATTTCCTTTCAGCAGATCACGCCCGAGAGCGACCACATAGGGCCGCCCGATCAGGGTTGCATGAC
>JAQGKN010000647.1 GCA_028290085.1 Hyphomicrobiales bacterium | reverse complement strand
CCGCCGTGAACAGCGCGAAGAGCATGAGAATGAAAGGCACATATTCGGCCGCCGCGGTGTGAAACACAACATGCGACGTCGGCCCGGCGCCCATGATGGCGACCAGCGGCACGATGGTGAGCGCCGACCAGAGGGCCGCGACCTTGCCGTAGTGATGATGCCAGAATTTAGGGGCGAGCAGCGGCGCCAGCGCAATCGACAGCAACATAGCCGCGAAAGGCGCGGCCCAGGCGAGCGACATGCTCGCGCCATCCAGCCCTTCGGCTGCGAAAGCGGGCGCTGCGAGAAGGCAGCCGAGAGCGGCCAAAAAGATCTTCATCAAAAACTCTTCCGTCTTTGCGAGGCCGGACGACCTACGCGGGCCAGCATTCTCCAGCGGACCCGCGCAGATCAAGAGGCGCTAATGGGCCTCATCCCAATTGTGGGCAGCCTTCGCGTCGACCTGCAGCGGCACGGAGAGGTACACCGCCGGATGGGGCGCCTCGACCATCACGCGGCGCACCACGTCGATGGTGGCGGCGACCTCGTCGTCGGGCACTTCGAAGACTAGTTCGTCATGCACCTGCATGAGCATCTTGCCAGAAAGGCGGGCGGCGGCCAGCCCATCGTCCATACGCACCATGGCGCGGCGGATGATGTCGGCAGCCGAGCCTTGAATCGGCGCGTTGATCGCCGCGCGTTCGTTGAAGGCGCGCTCTGACGGGTTGGATGCAGTGATGCGCGGATAGTGACACTTGCGCCCAAAAATGGTGGTGACGAGCCCATTCTCCCGCGCTGCTTTGCGCGTCTGGTCCATGTAGTCGCGGATGCCGGGGAAGCGCTCGAAATATTGCTTGATGTAAGCCCCCGCCTCCTCGCGCGGAATGCCGAGCTGGTTGGCGAGGCCGAAGGCCGAGATGCCGTAGATGATGCCGAAGTTGATCGCCTTTGCGCGGCGGCGCACTTCCGACGGCATCCCTTCGATGGGAACGCCGAACATTTCCGACGCCGTCATCGCGTGGATATCGAGGCCTTCCGCGAAGGCGCGGCGCAATTGGGGGATGTCGGCGACATGCGCCAGAATGCGCAGCTCGATCTGTGAATAGTCCGCCGACAGGATCTTCTTGCCGGGCGGTGCGATGAAGGCGGTGCGGATGCGCCGCCCTTCCTCGTTGCGCACGGGGATGTTCTGAAGGTTCGGCTCCGATGACGACAGCCGGCCCGTCGTCGTCAGTGACATCGCGTAGGACGTATGAACACGCTGCGTGTGCGGATTGACGTAGCCGGGCAGCGCATCCGTATAGGTGGACTTTAGCTTGGCGAGCTGGCGCCAGTCGAGAATGCGCGCGGCCAGATTATTGCCCTGCTCGGCGAGGTCGTCGAGCACGCTGGCGGATGTGGACCATGCGCCCGTCGCGGTTTTCTTCCCGCCGGGCAGGCCCATCTTGCCGAACAGAATGTCGCCGAGTTGCTTGGGCGAACCGAGGTTGAAGCTCTCCCCCGCCAGTTCGTGGATCTCGGCTTCCAGGCGGGCCATGCCCTGCGCGAATTCACCTGACAGACGCGAGAGAATGCCGCGGTCGATGGAGACGCCGCGACGCTCCATGCGCGCAAGCACCGGGGAGAGCGCACGCTCCAGCGATTCGTAGACTTGCGTCATGCCCTCGGCGGGGAGGCGCGCCTTGAACAGGCGCCAGAGCCGCAGCGTGACGTCGCAATCCTCGCCCGAATATTCTGTGGCGCGTTCGATGGGCACGCGGGCAAAGCCGATGAACGTCTTGCCGGCGCCCGCAACTTCGCCGAACTGGATCGTCTTGTGGCCCAAATGCTTGGTTGAAAGCTCATCCATGCCGTGGCCGTTGAGGCCATTGTCGAGCACATAGGACATAAGCATCGTGTCTTCGATGGCGCGTGTCTCGATGCCGAAGGCCGCGAAGACCTGCCAGTCGAATTTCATGTTGTGCGCGATCTTCAGCACGCCGGGATCTTCGAGCAGCGGGCGGAGGCGCTCGATCACCTCGAGACAAGGCAATTGTCCCGGCAGGATGTCGTTGCCGCCGAACAGGTCGCCAGAACCCTCGCCGCGATGGGCGATGGGAATGTAGCAGGCGCGGCCGGGAGCGGTCGCCATGGACACGCCGATGAGGTCGCATTGCATGGAATCGAGCGAGGAGGTCTCGGTGTCAATGGCGAAGGCACCGGTTTCATATGCTTCCTGAATCCAGGCCTCGAGGCGCTCGATGGTCTGCACTGTCTCGTAACGGTCGCGCAGGATCTCGGTTTTTGCAGCCTCGGCGATGCGATGGGCAGCCAGCGCCTTTGGCGAGGCGATGGGCGCGTCGGATGTCGCAGTCGCCGACGCGGATTCTTCGACCGGCTTTTCGGGCTGCGCGGGAGCTTCGACCGACTCGCCATTGCGGCCACGCCAGCCGCCGGGGCCGACGAGTTCGGGGTCCGGTTCGATCTCGGCGGCGTCGACGTCATAGACCTCGGCGGCGCGCTTGGTGATGGTGGTGAATTCCATCGCTTTGAGGAACGCGACGAGCGGGCGCCCCTCTGGCTGGTGCAGGCGCAGATCGTCCAGCGGCGTCAGCACCTCCACGTCGTCGCACAGATACACGAGCTGTTTCGACAGGCGGATCAGCGCCACGCTCTCGGGATCGGTGAGGGTCTCGCGGCGCTTGGGCTGCTTGATCTCGCCAGCGCGGGCAAGCAGCGCGTCGAGATCGCCGTATTCGTTGATGAGCTGGGCGGCGGTCTTGATGCCGATGCCGCGCGCGCCCGGCACGTTGTCGGTTGAATCGCCGGCCAGCGCCTGCACATCCACGACCCTGTTGGGCGGCACGCCGAAATAGTCGAATACCTCGGCCTCGCCGATGCGCCGCTCCTCGCGCGCCCCTGCATTGCCCTTTTCGCCCGAGGCGGGATCGAACATCGCGACGCCAGGCTGGATCAGCTGCATCAGGTCCTTGTCGGCAGAAACGATCAGCACATCGGCGCCGCGTTCGCGGGCCTGTTTCGCGTAAGTGGCTATGAGATCATCGGCCTCGTAGCGGTCCTGCTCCACCGGCGCCAGGCCGAAGGCGCGCACCGCGCAGCGCATCAGCGGGAATTGCGGGATGAGGTCTTCCGGCGGCTCCGAGCGGTTGCCCTTGTAGGCGGGATAGAGCTCCTTGCGGAACGAGTTTTCGGACTTGTCGAAAATGATCGCGAGGTGGGTCGGTTTGATGCCTGCCGCACCCTCCCGGATAAACTGGAACATCTTGGTGCAGAACAGGCGCACGGCCCCTGTCGGCAGCCGGTCCGAGCGCTGATTGTAGCGAGGGTCCTGACGGATCGACTGGAAATAGGCGCGGAACACGAAATTCGAGGCGTCGATGAGGAAGACGT
>JAQGKN010000644.1 GCA_028290085.1 Hyphomicrobiales bacterium | reverse complement strand
TTTCGTTGAGGCGCTGACGCAGGATTTCGTCGGATCGTGGAGCTGCCTTGCGCAGGCTCGCAAGCCCGTTGTCGCGGCGGTGGCCGGCTTTGCGCTTGGCGGCGGATGCGAGCTGATGCTTCAGTGCGACGTGATCATCGCCGCGGACAATGCGAAATTCGGACAGCCGGAAATCAAGCTCGGGGCGATTCCCGGACTCGGCGGCACGCAACGCCTGACGCGCGCAATCGGCAAGGCGAAAGCGATGGAGCTGATCCTGACCGGCCGCATGATGGACGCACGCGAAGCCGAGGCCGCGGGCCTCGTCACGCGCGTCGTGAGCCTCGACAAACTTGAAGAGGAAGCGATGAACGTAGCGCGCGCAATCGCCGGCATGTCCCTGCCTGCGCTCATGCTCGCCAAAGAGTCTGTCAATCGCAGCTTCGAATCTTCGCTCGCGGAAGGACTGCTCTCCGAGCGGCGTGCGCTGCATGCGCTCTTCGCAACGCAGGACCAGAAGGAAGGCATGCGCGCCTTCATCGAAAAGCGTCCACCCCGCTTCACCAATTCCTGAGCGCATTAGTTGAGGACGGGTTCCACGCCTGCGAGACCCGTCTTCTCGATGATCCTTTGCAAGAGACCGCTCCGCCGTGCGTCGAGAATGAAGCTCGCCGCCTGCGCGAGCAGATCCTGCTGATCTTTGGCGACGGCGAGCGCAAGGACATTCGCGCCGTATCGCCCGTCGAGAACGCGGAAGCCCTCGTGGCGGCGTGCGAAGTCCAAAAGGCCCGGACGAATTCCAGCCGATACGTCGGCGCGCCCGGCAAGAAGATGCGCGAAAGCCTCGTCCGGTGTCGCAGCCGGGACGAAAATAGCGCGTTGCAGCTTACCCAAAAGAGCGCGCTCCATCGCATGCTCACGAACGACCGCCACGCGACAGTCTTGCATATCGACATCGGCGATCTCGACGACAGCCGAGTCTTGGGGGACGACGAAGGTGAAGTCCGCGCGCAGATAGGGCGGTGTGAAAGCCACGTCGAAAGCCGGATTGTGGCCGAGGAACGCGAGATCGCTTTCGCCTGACTGGAGCGCTCGAACCACCGCGGGCGGCGCGGTGAATTCCTTCAGAACGAGACGCTGGCCGCAGCTTTCGGCGAAGGCTTGCGCGAAGGCGACGCCAAAACCATGAAACTCGCCAGACTCGCTCCGGGTGTAAAAGAAGGACGGAAACAGAGCCACCTTCAGCAAGCACGCGCGGTCATCTTTGTGCGATGGCAACATTTCATTTCCGTCATTGATGTTAGTCACGCCAGGCGATGTTGGCGATTGCAGCTGTGCATGTCAAAAGACGCTCGAAATCCTGCATTTGACAACTACCGCCAATTCGCGTCATGATATTGACCTTTCCGGATCTGCGTGGTCTCATCAAGTTGCGTTTATGTACGCAGGAGAAGCGCTATGCGGATGTCGGCCGGATGGCTTCGGAGCGTAATGCGCTTTTCATTTGCTCTAACGATCGGGCTGACGGCCATGCAGACTTCATCCGCCGCAGCTTCTGAGATCCGCGTCTACAGCGGCGGCGCGCCGCAGGAAACGCTGGAGATGCTGAGGGCCGATTTTGAGAAGCGGACAGGCCACAAGCTTGCGTTTACCTTCGCACATGTGAGCGTGATCCAGAAGAAGCTGGCCGCTGGCGAAAAGGCGGATGTCGTGCTCTTGCCCACGCCGCTCATGAAGGCGACGGATCAGGCGATCGGCCTTCGCGCCGAGGGCCGTGCGGAGCTGGCGCGCATCGGCATCGGCGTGCTGATCAAGGAAGGCGCGCCGCGTCCTGACGTGTCGAGCGCGGACGCCGTGCGCAAACTTTTGCGGGAGGCGCGCGCGATCGCCGTGCCGCAGCCCGACGGCATCACCGGCTCGCATCTCATGCGCATGATGGACAAGCTCGGCGTCGCCGACGAGGTGCGCGGCAAGCTGAAACACAAGCCCGCTGTCGATGGCGCCGGCAACATGGTCGCTTCGGGCGAGGCCGACGTCGGCCTCTATCTTGCGAGTGAGGTCTTGTCGATCAAAGGCGCCGTGCTCGCAGGCTTCTTGCCGCAGGAGTTGCAGAATTATGTCGTCTACAGCGTCGGAATTCCTGCCGCCAACACCACTCCGGAGCCGGCCCTGCTTTTCGTGAATTTCATCGAGGATGCGTCGAACCGCGAGAGCTGGAAGGCGACTGGCTTCGAACTCCTCGACGTCAAGAAGTAAGAGCGTTCGAAGGATTCGCCCGCTGCGCTGTCCGTTGCCGACCGCTTTCGCCACCTCCGCCGCGAGGTCCGGCGGAGTCGTCGCATAGATCACTTCGACATGTTTTTGCAGGTCGCGGCCCCCGGTCGGGCTCATGTCGAAATTGGCCTGGCGCACTTCCGCGATGACGCCCTCGTCCTTCATGGCGGCGTCGAACGCATTGCGAAGGACCTCAAGGCGGTCGGCCGGCAGACCCGGAGGTCCGATGATGGGACGCCCGAGGACTTCGTGCGCAAAGGTGAGGCGCAGCATCTTGTGTTGCCGATCGGTCATCTCGCGATCGCAAACGCTCGACACGTTCTTCAACGCGCTCGAGGGCGCCTCGGAGATCGATCACCAGCTGCTCGCGAACGCCGCGCCGCTCTTGTAGAGCGAAAGGTTCGAAAGCGTTGCGTAGGAGATGCAGATCCCGTCGAGCTCCTTGCGCTCGATCGCCAGCGCGACATCGGTGCCGCCGCTTCCAAATCCAGCGATGATCTTGAACTTCATCCCCGAGCACGTTTTTCAGCGTCAGAGGCGCGAGGTTCGTCTCCGAACCGCCCCCGCCCGTGCCGACGATCGTCTCGCGCTTGTAAAAATCATCGATGGACGAATAATTGAGATCGCTGCGGACAGCGCAGACCGTCGTCTCGGTCGCAGGGCTACCGATGTAGGCAATCGCACGGGGATCGAATTGCACGCCCTGACCGCCGAACAAAGGCTCGAAAGGAATGCCGCGCGCGATCAGCCCGATTTGCGTCCCGTCATTCGGAGCCACATTGGCGAGATAATTCGTGAGCCGCAGCGAACCCGCGCCCGGCATTGACTGGACGACCAGCGTCGGACCGCCCGCCAGGTGTCGGGCCATTCCGCGTCCGACGATGCGCGTCCAGATGTCGTTCGGTCTGCCTGCGGCGAAGCCGACGAACATCTGCAGCTGCTTGCCCTTGTAAAAGGGCTCTTGCGCCTGCACAGTCGCAGTCGCGCTAATGGTGAGCGCGGCGAAGACGGGTCACGCGTTTCGAAGCGACATGTTCCCCTCCCTTGCGCGTCAGGTGTCGAGCGTGCTCGATGCGAAGAATTCCTCGAGCTTCATCACGCGCGGCGTCAGTCCCTGTTCATGCGAATAGACCGCCGTCGCTTCGAGCGTCCTGCGGTTCGCGGAGATTCCGTGCCGCAATATAGGCTCCTGCAAGGCCTTCTCGGCTTCGCGTGGAATGGCGCCGGTCCAGACGTGGTATTGCGCATGTTCCATGCGCTGCCGGTCTGCGATCTCGGCCGCCTTCCTGAAAGCCTTGTAGAGATTGAAGGCGATCCAGGGATGCTGTTCGGCGATGCTCCGGCGCAACGCCATGCCGTGATTGATCGGAAACATGCCCGTCTTGCGATAGAAGCGTACGCCTTCCGCGATGCGATCGGGGAACAACGACTTCACCTCGGGACGAGCGCGCAGGTCGATGGTCGAGCGCTCCAGCGTCTTCGGCTCGCGGCGGTGATCGTAATAATGCAGCACAGCGTCGAGCTCGCCATCGACGAGCATGGAGCCGAGGTTCTTTTCAATCGGGATCTGCCGGATGGTCGTGCCGGTAGGCGCTTGTTGCGCGGTCGCGCCGCCCGACGTTGCGCCGCCGTGACTTTGCGACGGAAGCCGCTCCATCCAATGTTCCATCTCGTGCTGATGCACGCCGAACTCATGCTGGAGAACCGCGCGGATCCAGACCGCTGCGGTCTGCTGGAATTCGGGAACGCCGACGCGCTTGCCGCGCAAATCGGCTGGCGTGTCTATGCCAGCATCCTTGCGCACGAAAATGTCCGTGTGGAAGAATTTGCGCGTCGTGAAGATAGGCAGGCCGACCCAGTCGCGATTGCCCTGCGCAGTGGCGAGCATCAAGGACGAGAGCGACATCTCGGAAAGGTCGAAGTCCTGAAACTTGAGCTGGCGCCAGAACATTTCCGACGGAAACATCACGGTCGGAATGAGTTCGACGCCGTCGATCTTCACCGTCCCATCCAGGATAGGCCATGTGCGTGGGTTTGAGCAGATTGCGAGGCTGAGCTGGATGGTCATGGGACGGAAGCTCCTGATGGCGCTTGGCGGATCATGGCTTGATGGCCAGCCGCGCCTTTTCAACGATATCCTTGGGGGTCGCATAAAAGCCCTGCACGAGCCCCTGCACGCGCACGCCCGGCGACGGCGACACTTCAAGCCCTGCCTTGTCCGCATCCGCGAGGAAGTTTGGATCCGTCATCGTCGCATCGAAGGCGGCGCGGAGAATCTGCACGCGGTCAGCCGGCGTTCCATCCCGAATGAAAAGCGGACGTTCAAATCCCTTCTGCGTCAAAACGAAGGCCGCGACCTTCCGATTGTCATCGCCCTGGATGAACTTCCAAATCGGCGGAACGCCCATTTCGGTGAGTTCGGGAATTTCCTCAATGCCGATCTGCGCAAGAAGATTGAGCCGCCTGTCCTTGATCCAGTCCGCTTTTTGCGCCCGCGCGCCGGACCAGTTCCAACCGCATATGCCGTCCACCTCGCCGCGTTCCATCGCTAGTGTGATATGTGTCGACCCATTGTAGCCGGGGATGATGTTGAATTTCGCGCCGGCGAGATTCTTCACCAGCAACGCGATGTCGAACGACGGCGCGCCCGGCCCCTGCGCGCCCATGGTGGTTTCCCGCTTCTGTGCGTCTGCGAATGTCTTCGTCGGGGACTTGTCCATCG
>JAQGKN010000620.1 GCA_028290085.1 Hyphomicrobiales bacterium | reverse complement strand
TTGAAACTGAGCCCAAGATGCGAAGTGTGCGGCCTCGACTTTTCCTTCGCGGATCCGGCGGATGGCCCGGCGTTTTTCTCAATCTGCTTTGCTTGCCTGCCGAGCGTTATACTTGGGCTCTGGATCGAGGTCAGATTCGAGGCGCCCTATTGGGTGCACCTTTTTACAACTCTGCCATTCATGTTGCTGACGTGTATTCCTCCTCTTCGCCCGTTGAAGGGGTGGCTGGTCGCGAGCCAGTACGTCTACAAGGCAGAGGAAGGACGCCTAGCTGCCCCGGGAAGCCCTATTTGTGCAACCGAACGGGACGCCAGCGAAACGACGCCACAGAAGGCCACACCCGCCCCGATCTGAGCCGATACCAATGCTGGTTCGAATGGTAACGGGTGACTCTGTCAACAGGCCTTTCGAAGACAAGAAATTCAACACGTCATCCATACTGATCGTGAGGACGCGACTGGCGCAGATGGACGCAAGCAGTCGATTTGCTGGAACGACCCAGCGTTCCTGACGCCGCCACCGAGCTGCCCCGCCCGGTCCGCGCATCTGAGGAAGGGTGACAGTCGTGTCGGAGCGGCCTGCCTTGCAGCGGAAGCAGCAGTCTCAGGTATGCTTCCGGGGAGTCACGGCAGCACATTTGGAGGGAATCCGCTCGCTATGGTCGTTGCGAACGAAGTCATCAATATCATTCTTGGCGACGGCTTCTTGAAACGGGTCGAGCAAGCAGGAAACCTGATGAAGCGGAATGCGGGCGTTCTGGAACAGGTTCGTGGCAGTGGACTTCTCTTGGGTCTTCGGTGCAAAGAATTGGTTCTCGCGGTTGGAGCAGGGGAGAACGTCATTCGCCTCCTTCCGCCGTTGAACATATCGGATGACGAGATCAGTGAAGGCCTGTTGCGGCTCGAGCGAGCTGTGCGGTCGTGTTAACAGACGGCCCTTCAGCGGCAACGTTCGTTAGCATGGTCCCTCGGCGCTTGCCGTGTGCGTGTTGCTCATTTCGGCGCGGCCTCTTGTCGCTCCAGAATTTCCATCATTCCCATGACGGCTACGGACGGAGACGTCGCGGTGAGACTCGCACGCCGGTATGCTGCCGAGAACGTCATCTTGCCGAAGGGATGCATAAGGTCGATTGAGACCAGTCCATCCGAGCAGCGGTCTCCGCAAATCGTATGGATGAGACCACTGCCAATTCCCCGCAATGCATATTCCCGAATGAGCTGACAATTCCCGACTTCGATACATGCATGAGGGCGAAGGCCGGCTTGAGCAAACACGGAGTCGATCATGCGGCGTGCAGTCGATCTTTGCGGCAGCATAATCAGTGTCAGCCGGGCGAGATCGTCCGTCCCCGGGCGGCGCCCAAAGCGAGTTCCTGCCGTATTTGGATTCTGCACGAGGGTAAACCCGGTGTGCACGATCGGCTCGATTGCGAGCGATTTGTAGCCATCCGCCGGCCGAAGCGCATCCGCCGCGGGAAAGCGACCGATCGCAAGATCGAGGTCGCCACTTGCGACAAGGGCCAAGGCGTCTTCCGAGCGATGGACGGAGACGTTCAAGGCCACCTGCGGAAAGAGCCGGACGAATGACCCGAAATGCGGCGCGAGATACCAACTGAGGTCATTGCTGATCGAAATGTTCAATCGGCTCGCCGGTGAGGACGTAAGGGATAGCGCATCGAGCGCATTCTCAAGTCCGCGAAAAACCGCTTCGGTGGCGATTGCCAAGGTTTCTCCGGCCGGTGTCAGAACGAGCCGGTTTGGATACCGTCGAAACAGCTCGATGCCGAGATCGGCCTCGAGGCGCTTCAGACTGAACGATACAGCCGAGACCGTCACCCCGAGGCGTACCGCTGCCCGGCGCAGGCTGCCATGTTCGGCGACCATTTGCAGGGCCCGCAGCTTTCGCAAATCGATATTGTCTGGAACCATCACACTGCCTCACGTTGAAACTTGTTCAACCTCAGATACACGGAGGTTGAGCTTTACGCAGCTCTCCGGGGTCCCCTACTATCCAGAAAATCAATCGATTCAGCGGGGGCACAGACTCTCGTCCGGTCGACTAGGGAGGATGGCAATGGCTCAGGTGGTCGCGGTAGACATTGGCGGCACGTTTACCGATCTCGTCGCATATGATCACGATACACATGTGGTCACGTACACGAAGAGCCCGACGACCTACGGCAATTTTGCTGACGGGATTGCTGAATGCTTCGCCAAAGCTGAAATCGATCCTGCGGCCACCTCGTTTCTGAACCACGGAACCACACTCGTCATCAATGCCCTGATCCAGCGCAGTGGCGCCAGGGCTGCGCTGCTCACAACACGCGGGTTTCGTGACATTCTCGAGATCGCTCGCGGCAACCGGCCCGATCCGTTTGACCTTCATTACAGCCGAGATGAACCCTTGATCCCGCGCGAGCTGCGGTTCGAGGTCACGGAGCGCATCGACAGCAACGGCGAGCCCGTCACTGAACTCGACTTGCCGGGCCTTGAAAAGATCGCGCTGATGTTGCGCGCCGCACGGGTCGAAGCCGTCGCAGTGTTCTTCATGAACTCCTATGCGAACCCTGCCCATGAAATTCGCGCCGCGGAATATCTGAAGCGCCTGTTGCCCGATGCTTACGTCACATATTCTGCCGACCTCACACGCGAGTGGTACGAATACGAGCGCACGGCGACCGTTGCGGCAAATGCCTATGTAGGCCCTCTCGTGAACAGCTATATCGGCGGCCTGGAAGCCGATCTTCGATCCAAGGGCTTCGAGGGTTCACTCTTCATGATGGGTTCGAACGGCGGCCTTCTTTCCGTCGAGCGTACGTGCCGCCAGCCGATCGGCCTTGTCGAATCCGGCCCGATCGGCGGTTGCATAGGGGCCGGCGCCTATGCCGAAGCACTCGGTTTCGACAATGTCATCGCATTCGACATGGGTGGTACGACAGCAAAATGCGCACTCGTTGAAAACGGCCGCTTTGCCGTGGAGTCGATTTACTACGCTGGCGGATACACCAAGGGCTTTCCGATCAAGTCCCGCGTCGTCGACATCGTCGAAGTAGGATCAGGCGGTGGATCCATCGCGTGGCTCGATGCACAAAGCCGTCTGCATGTAGGGCCGCAAAGCGCAGGCTCGACACCCGGTCCGGTCTGCTATGGCCGTGGCGGGACGGCGCCCACAGTGACTGACGCCAATCTCGTGCTCGGACGGCTTAATCCGAATCGCTTCCTCGGTGGTGAACTCAAGCTCGATTCCGAGGGATCGCGCGTCGCGATTGAAGAAATCGCTGGAAGGCTCGGCTTTGCCGGCGCCAACGGATCTGTCGAAATGGCGGAGGGGATTCTTGCACTTGCGACAGTGACGATGAGCGGAGCGATCAAGCAAATTTCCGTCGAGCACGGTCTGGATCCGCGGGACTTCATCCTCTTCTGCTATGGCGGCGGGGGGCCTCTGCATGGCAGCGCGCTCGCCCGGGAACTCTCGATTCCGATGGTGGTCATACCACCGGAGCCCGGCAATTTCTCCGCGCTCGGCATGTTGCTTGCTGATGCGAGGCTCGACCTCTCCAGCACCTATGTGAACCGGCTCGACGATGCCTCTTTCGTTGCAGTCCAGCGTCTTTTTTCCGGCATGGAGACTGACGCGCGCGAAGCACTGTCGCGCGAGTTCGGAGCACGCGACCTGTACTTCGAACATCACCTCGAGATGCGCTATCGTGGCCAGCGTCACAATATCAAGCTGCATGTTTCCAGCTTGCCGGATGCAGCCGCGATTCGGGATGCATTCGATCGCGACTACAAGCGTCGGTACGGCCATGGTGATGCGCGCGCGGCGGTCGAGATACAAGGTGTGCATCTGGCAGCCTTTGCGCGTCACCGGCGGCCCGATCTCGCGCATCTGCCGCGGCCCCTGACGCAAGCATCGCAGGTCTCCCAGCGCCCTGTCTATTATGCTGGCGAGC
>JAQGKN010000569.1 GCA_028290085.1 Hyphomicrobiales bacterium | reverse complement strand
AAGCGACGTCCCTGAATCACGTCGATATCTTCGGCGAAGCTCGTTGACGGAGCAAAGGCACCCAGGGCCAGGAGCAGCGCCAGCGTGGCAGGGAAGCTTCGTTTCCTGTGGCACTCACGTTTCCTGCAGCCGTCATGCAACGCTTCTGGAGCCGGGGTGGTCAATCGGACTTAAGTTCGCGTGGGTGGCGCGAATCTCGCGCTTGCGCGTTGGATAGGGCAAACTGGGGACCCACCCCTCAGCTTTAACCGGAGCGATGGCCGATGTCCCGTCTGTTCCTCGGCCTGTTTGTTGCGCTCAGCGTGATCGCGGGCGTCGTGCTGGCGGTTCTCCCGGGGCGCGGCGGCGCTACGGCTTTCGTGCACGCGCGAGGAACGCAGATCCTGGCGCCGGATGGCTCACCCCTGCGGGTGCGTGGCATCGGGCTTGGCAACTGGCTCGTGCCTGAGGGGTATCTGTTCGGCTTCGAAAACGCGACCTCGCCGCGCCAGATCGCACAAGTATTTCGCGAGATTGCCGGACCCGAGGCCGCCAATGCATTCTGGCGCGGCTGGCGCACGGCTTTTGTCGGGGACGCCGATCTCGCATGGCTGGCGCGCAGCGGCTTCAATGTCGTTCGCATTCCCTTCGACTACAGGCTCTGGACGCCAGAGGACCAGCCGGGGCTCTGGACTGATGAAGGGTTTGCCGTGCTCGACCCCATCGTGGCCTCGGCAGCGCGGAACGGCCTGTATGTCATGCTCGACATGCATGCGGCGCCGTGCGGCCAGAACGGTCAGAACATCGACAATTCCGATGGTGTGGCACACCTTTACACGGACGAGGCCTGTGTTCGCCGCGCCGGCGACGTCTGGGAGCGGATCGCGCGCCATTATGCCGGCGACCCCACGATCGCAGGTTATGAGCTCTTGAATGAGCCCGCGCCTGTGGCGCAGGGAGATGTGAGCGCCGCGCAGGTCATGGCGCGCATCACGCGCGAGCTTGCGACGCGTATTCGCCACGTCGATACGCATCATCTCATCTTCGACAACAGCCTGTCCTGGCGGGAGGACAATCCGGCTCCCGAACCCGGCATCGTACCGACATTCCATCTCTATTGGGAGGAGGTGAAGCCGGACATGTTGCGGCGCGTTCTCGATTTTCGCGCGCGCACGGGTTCGCCAATCCTCATGAGCGAGTCGGGCGAGAACAGCGATGACTGGGTGCGCGCGTTCCGTGAGACGCTGGAGGCGCAGGATATCGGCTGGATTTTCTGGCCCTACAAGAAGCTCGACGCGCCGAGCGCCCCACGGAGCTTTGACACGCCGCCTTATTGGGAGGAGATCGTCGCCTATCAGGCGTTGATTGAACGCCCCGCCAGGGAGCGGCTTGCGCAACGGCCGCCGGTCGAACATGCGCGGTCGGCACTGGACGGGCTGCTCGCCTCGGTTCAATTCGGGCGGACGCGGGTCAACGATGGTTACATGCGGGCGCTGGGCGTCGCCCAGTGACCTATATTGGCCATTCCCAACTATTCGCGCAGGGCCTATCCTGTCTAACGACTCTTACTGCGCAAGACAGGAGAGCGGGAGGACTACATGGGTCAAAGATCTCGCGCCGTCGGAACGGCATTATTTTCATTGGGTGTTCTCGCAGCCTTCCAGACAGGAGCTCTGGCGCAGGCGGCCAAGGTCGCGATCGACGCCGACGATATCGGTGGCGTGCTGTCGGGGCCCAATGGGCCCGAGGGCGGCGTCTGGGTCATTGCAGAGACGAAAGATCTCGGCGTCCGCTACATCAAAATCGTCGTGACAGACGATGCCGGGCGCTTTGTCATCCCCGATCTGCCCAAGGCCACCTACAATGTGTGGGCGCGCGGCTATGGTCTGGTGGATTCCGCGACAGTGGTTGCGCAGCCGGGCAAGCTCGTCGATCTCGTCTCGACACCCGCGCCTGACGCCGCCTCGGCTGCGAAAGTCTACCCGGCGATCTACTGGTATTCGATGTTGAAGATCCCGCCCGCCACCGAGTTCGGCGGCAAGAGCGACATTCCCGACAAGCTGACCCAGACCGGCTGGCTCAACCTGATGAAGAACAACGGCTGCATCGGCTGCCATCAGCTCGGACAGCTTTCGACGCGCACCATTCCCGAGGCCTTCGGCAAGTTCGACAGCGGTGCCGATGCCTGGGCTCGCCGCACGCAATCGGGCCAGGCCGGCGAAAGCATGACCAATCTGCTGGCCGGTGAAATGGGTGGCGCGGCCTATAAATATTTCGGTGAATGGACCGACCGGATCGCCAAGGGCGAGCTGCCGCATTCCAAGCCCGAACGGCCGCAGGGTGTCGAGCGCAACATCGTCGTCACCCTGCGCGACTGGATGGACGAGAAGCATTATGTTCACGACCTGATTGCCAGCGACAAGCGCAACCCGACCGTCAATGCCAACGGACCGCTCTACGGCTCGCCGGAATACAGCACGGATAACATTCCGATTCTCGATCCCGTGAAGAACGTCCAGACATCCTTCCGGCTGACGACCGCGCCGGATACGCCGGAGGCGCTCGGCCCCGGCCATGCCGCCGCGAAGGAAGCGCTGCAACCGTCCGCATATTGGGGCGACGAGAAGATCTGGGATACCAAGGCCAACAACCACAACAGCATGATCGACGCCAAGGGCCGCGTCTGGATGGCTGCGACGGGCGGCCCGCCCAACAATCCTGACTTTTGCCGCAAGGGCTCAGAACTCCCCTCCGCGAAACTGTTCCCGCTCGACAAGTCGGTCCGGCGCGTGACGATGCTCGATCCCAAGACGCAGAAATACACAAGCTACGAAACCTGCTTCCAGACGCATCATCTGCAGTTTGGCTACGAAGCCAACGAGACCCTGTGGAGCAGTGGCGGCGGGCCGGTGATCGGCTGGATCAACACCAAAATGCTCGACGAGACTGGCGACATCCAGAAGGCGCAGGGCTGGACTACGCTGGTGCTCGACACCAATGGCAATGGCAAGCGTGACGATGCAGTCGAGCCCAACCAGCCGGTCGATCCCACCAAGGACAAGCGGATCGTCGCGCCGCTTTACGCGGTGATGCCGCATCCCACCGACGGCTCCGTGTGGGGCACCTATCGCGCCAACCCTGGCGCGGTCGTGCGGCTCGCACCCGGGGCGAATCCGCCCGAGACGGCATTGGCCGAAATCTACAATGTGCCGGCGCCGGGCTTTGGTCCGCGCGGTGGCGATATCGACAAGAATGGCGTCGTCTGGGTGTCGCTTGCCAGTGGTCATCTGGGCAGCTTCGACCGCCGCAAATGCACGGCGCCGCTGAACGGGCCGAAGGCTACGGGCAATCATTGTCCGGAGGGCTGGGCTTTCTACAAGTATCCGGGCCCCGGTTTCGAGGACGTCGGCGATAACAGTGCGGAATCGAGCTATTACACGTGGGTCGATCAGCACAACACGTTCGGTCTGGGCGACGACGTGCCGATGTCCACGGGCAACCTTAACGACGGCCTGATCGCGTTCAAGGACGGCAAAATGGTCGTCCTGCGCGTTCCCTATCCGCTAGGCTTTTATGCCAAGGGCTTCGATGGCCGCATCGATGATGCCAAGGCTGGCTGGAAGGGACGTGGCCTTTGGACCACCAACGGCGACCGGACGCCCTGGTTGATCGAAGGTGGGAAGGGCACAAAGCCCCTCACCGCACACTTCCAGCTCAGGCCGGACCCGCTTGCCCACTGAGAAATGGGAGGCCCACGTCGTGTAATCGCGGCGTGGTGCCAAGCTCTACGAAGTAATAATAGGCGCTGCAATCTTTGGTTGCAGCGTCTATTTTTTTAACATACTGTAATCGCAATATATTTTTGTTTTATCCTCTAGACCGAGCGTATTCTTGCACAATCCGATTCAATATTGTTAGCGTATAGGTTGTAAAAAATGCTCAGTTTCGAATTGAACCTTCGTTCTCGAATCGGAGATGTTATGCGGATTACGATTGCTCGCGCATAGAATGCGTTTGGTCTCTTTGTCGTGATCGGTTGCCTGACTATTGCGGGCGCGGCGTCTTTGTCCTTGCAGCAATTGCGGATTGGCGGGGCCGCCTATCAGGCGATCGTCGCGGGCAAGGACCTCGTCGCCGACGTGCTGCCGCCCCCCCTTTACGTGATCGAGGCTTACCTCGAGGCCAACTTGCTGGCTGAAAACCCGGCTGGTCTGCCCGACGCACGCCAGAAGTTCGCGAACCTCCGGAAGGACTTCAACGAGCGAAGGACCTTCTGGAGCACCGCCGAGCTGCCGGCCGCTATGCGGT
>JAQGKN010000568.1 GCA_028290085.1 Hyphomicrobiales bacterium | reverse complement strand
GATTCGGTGTTGCCGTACACGCGATTTGCGGGCGTGGGCACATTTGAAGCGGGCACGTCCAGTCCGCGGTCTTCGCGCCAGATGGACTGCAGCAGTCGCGCGGCCGAACGGAAGCGGCCGTCGAGCGGTTCGTGGCAGCGGTGTTTCTTGAGTACCCCTTCGGGGACGAGCGGTAGTTGATCGATCGGTGATCCGAATTTCGGCGCCATGCTTCATCCTCCTATATGGGCGATGAAGGGGATTCGGAGGTGCGGCGTCGAAGTTTACGTAACCTACGGCGCGAAGGGCCGCGGCATTGAGCAGAGCGCGGTCATAAAGATGTAGAATGAAGACTGGGGTGTCAGGGGCAATCGTGTTGATTTCCTCAATGGTAGGCAGGCGCTTCTCGGCGAACTGGTGCTCGGTGAAGCCGCCGATGATCCGCACCCATTGCGGTGGCGGTGTGATTTCCACCTGATGTTTCAACATCGCCATGGCGTGGGCAAGTGAGCGGACGCCGTCCCAGCGTAGTTCCATGTTGAAGTTCAGGCCGCCGCGGACGACGTGAGTGTGGTTGTCGATCAGCCCGGGCAGCACGCGCTTGCCCTTGAGGTCTACAATCCTGGTTCCGGCGCCAGCCAATGCCATGATTTCCTGGTCGCGGCCGACAGCCAGGACCTTGCCGTCCTTGATGGCGACGGCGCGCGCAATCGGATTGGAACGGTCAAGTGTGGTGATCAGCCCATGATGCAGAACCAGGTCCGCCGTGGTGCTTTTGTCCATGGATCATTGCCTCGCAAAGTTGGGGTCAGCTCTGTCCGCTCTTGTCCGCGCGCTGGGTTCTCGACGACTCAATTGGCAAGCCGCCTTGCGGTAAACGCCCGAATACATGAGGGTGCACCTGATGCAGCCATGAAATTGCCGCAGGCTCGTTGCGCCACAGGTTCTTGACAATCGGCGGAAGCTGCTCGCCGATGAGGATCCCAAGCAGACCGACAAGCGCGATAATGGGTGGGGCGGGAGAGCGGACGTTCAATAGTCCATAGATCACGCCCACGAGAAGGCCGGCGGCAAGCGAGATAACATAGGCTTTCATGGGGCGCTCCAGAAGAACGGCAGGGGTTGCCTGTTGGCGCCGGCGAAATCGCCAGCGCCATTTCCGGGTTGTTCAGCCTTCGTGCGCGCCGAGCATGGTCTTCGCATAGATGACGCCGGTTCCAAAGGCGCCGCCGAACTTCTTGGCGATGCCGGTCGTCAGCTCGTAGGTGTCGCCGCGCGCCCAGTCGCGCTGCAGCTCCAGCAGGTATTGCAGTGATGTCATTGGCCGCACGCCGGCCTGGATCATTCGCTGCATCGCGCGCTCATGCGCTTCGTCGGAAACATCGCCGCACGCATCTGCAATCACATAGACTTCGAAACCCTGATCGAGCGCGGAAAGCGCTGGGCCGACGATGCAGACGCTAGTCCAGAGGCCGCACAAGACAAGCCTGTTCTTGCCAATCGAACTGACTTGTTGGATGACTGCGGCGTCTTCCCAGGTATTCATGGAGGTACGGTCGAGCAACGGCTGGCGTGGAAAGGCAGCTGTAATCTCGTCGAACATCGGTCCCGAGAATGTCTTCTCAGCAACAGTGGTCAGGATCGTCGAAACACCGAAACCGGCGGCGGCATGGGCGACCAGCGCGGCGTTGTTGCGCAGCAAGACGACATCGATCGACTTGGTGGCAAACGACATCTGAGACTGGAAATCGATCATGATCAGTGTGTGGTCTCTTGGCGAAATCAGCTTTGAACCAGGTGTCTGAGTGGCATTTATCGGCATTGTCGTTCCCTTGAAATGGATGGGTTTTCGGTCAAGAGCAGAGAGACCGGCAAGCTGTCATCGCTCCATCGAGAGCGGCGGCAAGCTTCGTTCCGTAGGTCGCACTTGATCGCAACGTGAAGTTCGAGACTTGTAGGAAGCGTCTGCGCTTTTGACGTTTCTTGCAGGATTGCGATATTTCGTTCGACGGCATCGATGCATTCCGTGACCCCCGACGAGCTGGGCGGGGTCCTATGTCGATCATGCATGAAACGTCAAAATTCCCAGTGCTTTGTACAAGAACCGCACACCAGTCCGTGGTCAAAGCAAGCACCAGGATGGGGAAGGTTTGCTGCAGGCCCCTCTCGCTATGCCGTGAGTTGCCCGAGAGAGGAAAGATTAATGACGACAGTCCGGACCTCCTTTTCACTGGAATATAGCTTGTCTCGGTCAGTCGCTTCCTGCCTCGCCTTCGCGGTCTTTTCTGCGGCAGCCACGAGCGTGCTTCCGCGCGTCTACGACTTGCAACGTTCCAAGAGAGCAGGGACGCTCGCGAGAATTACTGCGCTTGGCATGTGCGCAAGCCAACTCGCTGCATGCACCGCAGCCTTTCCGCGCGATAGCGTCCCACGGCAATTTGCGTCGGCGGCCGAGCCACTATCAGCGTGATATTCGTGTGTGGGGCGATTCCTATGCCAGCTATCCTGCCGGACGACTTGTCCGGCTGCGCGACGAGAGACTGAAAGCGTCGAAGGCCGATCCGTCCATAAACACGAGAGAGCTCAACGCTCTTACACTGTCAGGCGGTGGTAGCAGCGGCGCCTTCGGAGCCGGAATTCTTGCCGGCTGGGCCAAATCCGGGACCAGACCAAAGTTCGACATCGTTACGGGGATCAGCGCAGGTGCGCTCATTGCACCATTTGCTTTCTTGGGGCCAACCTATGACGGTTTGCTCAAGGATAATTTCACCGAGGTCAGCGACGCCAATATTTATACCAGGAACAGTTTCCTCGGAGCGCTCTCAACCGGCTCGTTCACCAGCAATGCGCCGCTCGCCAAGATGCTCGACGAACACATTACTGATGACATGCTCGCGGCGATCGCCAGCGAGTACGCCAAGGGACGCCGCCTGTTTATTGGGACGACCAATCTCGACGCCGACCGGGCCGTCATATGGGACATGGGGGCCATCGCAGCGAGTGGGCGGCCAGACCGCAGGAAATTGTTCAACGAGGTTATACTCGCTTCCACCTCCGTTCCCGGCATTTTTCCGCCCGTCAACCTGGAAGTGACAGCAGGCGGTAGGACCTATCATGAGATGCATGTGGACGGCGGCACCGCCAACGAGGTCTTCCTCATGCCAGCCGGGCTGACGCTTGGTGAACTCGACAGGACCTTTCACACCAGGGTCAAGGCCCGGCTGTACGTGATCCGGAACGGTCGAACCACGCCGGAGTACAGCTCGGTCAAGGCCACCTTGCCAGATATCACTGAGAAGGCCGTCTCGTCGCTGATTAAGACGCAAGCCATCGGCGACCTTTATCGGCTCTACGCGATCGCCGAACGCGATGGGATTGATTTCAACTCCATAGACATCCCGACGGACTTCACCGTTGAAGCGAAGAGCCCGTTCGACAAGAGGTTCATGCGCGCGCTGTACGCAAAAGGCTACGAGATGGGCCGCGACGGCGTTCCATGGAAAAAGGTGCCGCCAGGATTTTTGAGATGAACTTGCCAATGAGAACAGGTCATGCGGTGACCGCCCACGAACACACTGGGGCAGGAGAGCAAGTTGAGACGACAAGACCCGATGACAATTGCCATCAAGCATTGTCCAGACCAAACGAGTGGAGAGCTACGGTGTCTGACATGTCGTGTGACTCGCTAAACAAGGCATCGGCGTCGACGTCGACTGAGTCGTTGCCGCACGAGAGGGCCACGCGGGTCGAACCAGATGCGCATGCGAAAGAAGCCGAATTGCCACAATCGGATCTTCGCGCATCCACATCAGTCCAACTCGGCGCCGCTGAGCCACCCAAAACCTCCAAAATGGCGGCAATCATCGTTGTGCTCAGCGTGCTGGCGATCGTTAGTTTGTCATTTTGGTATCTCTTTCAGCCGCAGCCGCTCCTAGTTCAAGGTGAAGCCGATGCCACGCGCGTTGATATTGCCGCACGTATCGACGGCAGGGTCGGACAGCGACCGGTTTCGCGCGGCAATAATATCGTGGCAGGGCAACTGCTGGTGGCGATCGATAACCCCGAGCTACTGATGAAGCTCAAAGAGGCGGAGGCAGCAAGGGTCGTCGCTCTGACGGACTTGGCTCGCATAGAGGTAGGCACGCGCGCCGAGGTACTTGCAGAACGCAAGGCTGCTGTCGCGGCAGCGGCGGCCAGTGCGACGCTTGCCCAGCAGACCTACGACCGGGTCAAGCAGGTCGCCGCGCGCGGCTTCGCGCCAGCCGCACAACTCGACCAGGCGACCGCATCGCTGGACGTGGCGACGCGAACTTTGGAGCAAGCAAAGCTCGCCTATCAGCAAGCTGTCGCTGGGTACACCGCTCAGGAACGCGGCGTGGCACAAGCCGTCGTCGCAAAGGCTGAGGCCGCGATCGCGACACTGCAGGCTCAGATCAATGAGATGACCGTCAAGGCGCCGATTGCCGGGCAGGTTTATCAGGTCGGCGCAGAGCTGGGCGAATATGTTTCGCCCGGAGTGCCATTGCTCTCGTTGGTGGACCTTAGCGATGTCTGGATACGCTTCGATCTCCGCGAGGATTTGGTCAACACCCTGAAGGCGGGTGACCGGTTCACGGTCAGGATCCCAGCACTCGGTGACGTGCCCGTAACTGTCGAGGTGCGGACCATCGCCACTCGCGGCGAGTATGCCGGATGGCGCGCGACGCGCGCGACTGGCGACTTTGATCTCAGGACATTCGAGGTGCGGGCGTATCCGATCGACAAGCTTCCCAACCTTAGGCCCGGCATGAGCGCTTACGCTAATTGGGACGGAGTGCACTGATGTCGAGCGCACGCGTTTTCGGCATTGTCGACGTCGCCGTGCGCGAGGTAACCTGGATCGTGCGCGATAAGGTAGCGCTGTTGCTCGTCGTCGGGATCCCGCTGGTTGCCTTAGCGATCCTCTCCGCCACTTTCAGCAATGCTGTGATCCGCGATCTGAGGGTCGACGTGATTGATCAGGACAGGTCGAAGACGTCCGAGACCTTCGTGCAGGCGATCAGCTCTGCACCGGGCGTCAACGTGGCGAGACGTTCCTCCGATCTCAACGGAGCAATGCATTCCGTCCGCTCCGGCGCGACCATTGCTGCGGTCTATATTCCTGAAAATCTCGAGAGGGACATTGCAAAGGGGCGCCGGCCGCAGGTTGTGATCTTCTCCAACAAGCAGTTCTTCACGCCCGGAAACGTCGCTTCAAGTTCCCTTCAGGGGGCGATAACGGCAGCCGTAGCTGACCTGCCGGCGGGGCCGCAACTCGCCGCCTTCACGCCGGGCCCGCTTGTCGTCGAACAATACG
>JAQGKN010000607.1 GCA_028290085.1 Hyphomicrobiales bacterium | reverse complement strand
CATCGGCGCCGAAGGTTCCGACATCACGGTCTCCCCCCTGCAAGTGTGGCATCTCGGCTCCGGTAGAAACCGACGGTCTTTTCATGCTTCGTCTTGCAGTCCCTGAGCGCCGTCCGGTCGGTCGACCAAAGGCGCTCGACGGCGCCGGCGCTCAGTTTCGCCGCACCAGCTGGACGCGACACGGGCGACGCGCAGGGTTCCTCGAGGCTAGGATCCGGGCGGGCTTTTTGTTCGGCAAGCGCCGCGATCGGCGCCGTCTCGCCGGCATAGCTGCTCGGCTCACGCGCGCAGCCCGCGAGAAACAGAGCCACGAGGAGGGCTGCGCTACCGGCCGGAACGAAAGACGCGGTCGACAGCATCGGGCGCCAGGCATTCCTTTTCGTCATAGAGACGCGACAGACGATCATTCTCATTCTGCAACTTCCTCGCGGTCTCGCGCTGCTCAAGCAGGTCGTGGGCATCGGCAATGGTTTGTGCATGAGCGGCCGCAAGGGCGGCATCCCGCCGGGTTTCTTCGTGAGAGCGTTCCGCCTCCCATTTGGCTCGCTCGGCGGAGATACCGTCGGAATAGGCGTGGTGCATGAGCGCCGTCCAGCCGGCGAGCATCAGCAGCGCGCCGGCGAGGTGATGGCCGGTCGATCGGAGGAATGGCATCTGGACACTTGCGACCAGGAACCAGCACGCGATCGCGCCGGCAATTAAAGCCGCCGTCAGAAAGGACCCCGACCATTCGACAAGCCAGAGGAGCCAGCTCACGACGCTCATTGCTGGCACATGGCGCGATTGCGCTCCCGTCGGGCGTGCAGGCCGGCGATACGGCGGCCGCCGGCGCGGTCGTACATCAGCATGGCGTCGCAGGCTGCGGGATCGTTGGCGTTCAGCCTGGTCGCCAAGGTCGAACAGATGATCTTATTTCCGACGGCGTGGCAGAGGATCCCTCCACCAAGGTTGTAGGAAAAGTTGATGAGCGAAGCCAGGCGTGCGTCCGACATCGGGACATGAATGCAACGCTGCACGGCGGCGGCAAACTCATAGAGTCGGCCGTTGAGCAGAGCCATGCAGTCCTCGTGCGAATAGACGCGGCTCCAGTCCGGATTGCGTGTCTCGCCGACGCAATAAGTCGGGACGCCAACCACGTCGCGGTAGACACGGTGGCGTTCCCCCTCGTCCTGGTAAATCGACATCGCGGCGAGGCTGATTGCGCCCGCGAGTCCAGCTCCCGCCAGAGCCTTCTTGTGCACGGCGCGGATCATGTGTCGGCTCCTGGTTGTTTCATGAGGCGAGCAAGGGCGTGCGACACCGGCATCAGCACGCCGAGTGCGATGAAGGCCTTCAGCGGAATCACGTCGGCGAGCGATGGCCAGAGCTCTGTGAGGGCGCCGATCGCTGACCAGAACAGCGTCCAGAACAGCGAGACGCGCATGGTCCACAGGCGTCGGGATTCCGCGCGCCAGTTATCGATCAGCTTCATGCCGAGACCTCCGTATGGACAAAGAAAAACCCGCCTCTAGGGCGGGTTGCGGCGTTGGATCTTTCGGGGGGTAGAAGGACAGCGTCGCTGCTACGGCCACCCGGCAGTGACATCGATTGCGTCCAGGGCATCGACGCTCTGCGCGGCCGCGATCTGATCTTTGAGCACCCATGAGCGCGCCATGATCGCCGCGCCCCAAGCCGCCATCCCGAGCAGAACCTGAAGCCCTTCAGCGAAACTCAGATTGAAGGTCTCGTTGCCGATTGTGCGGAAGGCTGCGCCAAGACTGGCTCCGTTGCCGGACGCCACGGCGGCAGAGTAGGCCGCCTGTGAGGTCAGCCAGTTGGTGCGATCTTCGTTGTCGCGCACCTGCAGCACCTGGCCGCCCATGTCGGTGCCATCAACGGTGTAGCCTGCCGCAAAGGCGTTCGCAGCCAACTGGATCACAGCAGCCTTCTTCGCGGCTTTCATTTTATCGAGGAGATCGGACGACACGACGATGAGCGCCCCGGCGATCAGCTCAGCGTCGCCCTCAGCAGGCTCCCCAGCACGCGCGCGGAGAACCGCCTGCGCAGTATCCGTCGCCGCCGAGACCGTGGCCTGTGCTTCGTCCCACGGCGTCCATGCGGGATTAGGCTCGCCGTCGATCTCGCGCGGAGCCAGCGCGAAGGCAGGGTTTGGTTGCGGGGTGTCGTCGCCGTCAACGATGATGGTTTCAGGCTCGCCGTTCGTGGGCTCCCGAACGCTGATGGCGCGCGCGAGTGTGTTGGCCTCATCGTAGAGCGAGCGCACGACACCGTTCCGGTGCAGGGCGGTCGCGGCGGAAGGGTCTGTCGCCGGGATCGCGTCTGCGATGCAGCGCGGCTGACCATCCACGAGCGACCACTGATTGATGTTGTCCTTTGACGTGTAGTTCTCGATCATGCCGCACCCATTAAGCCGATGTCATACCACTCGATTTCGACGCCCCAGGCGATGCGGGTTGCCGCCTTACCCGTCACTTTGATTTCGAGCGTCTGCGCAGTCGTGTTCGCCTGCGCGACGCAGTCCATCGTGCTCGTGACCTCCGATACCGTCGTCGTGGTGGAGACGATGACCGCGTTGCCGCCGATGTCGCGCGTGGCGATGCCGGTGA
>JAQGKN010000582.1 GCA_028290085.1 Hyphomicrobiales bacterium | reverse complement strand
CTGAAAGCCGATCAGTACTTGGGCGCCCAGGGCCAGCATGCGGCATTCATCGAGACCGATCTTGATCTTTTCCGCCATGCCCATACAAATCTAACGGCCCATCGAACCAGTGGTTCGAGGCGGGCGCCCACGCCGTCTCGAACACTTACCGACACAGAAAAGCTGTTGAAGGCTTCCGGACTCTGTGAGCTTGCCTGGCATGCTCGGCCCTGCAAACGTCGTCTTGGGTGTGCCACCGGGATCAGTGGCCGTCGACGGCGCCGCCCGGCTTCGGCACGCCGACATTCCGCATCAGCGGTACGAGCGCTGTCGCGACAATGAATGCGAGCATGATGGCCCGGAAAGCATCCGCGTAGGCCATTGTCGCGGCCTCGCGATAGGCCAGCTTCCACAATTGCCTGAGCGCCGCTTGATGGCCTTCGTCCAGGCTTCCTGGCAGCTCGCCGTAGCGCTGGGCGACGCCATTGACGAGACGCGTCATCGCGCCGTTCGTCGGTGTCAAATTCGAAGCGATTGCGGCGAAGTGGAAGTTAGTTCTGCTGTTCAGGATCGCGCCGCAGACAGCGATCCCGACCGCGCCACCGAGGTTGCGCATCATGTTGAAGAGCCCGCTGGCATACTTCAGCCGGTCCGGCGGCAAACTTCCCAATCCCAAGTTGACGCTCGGGGCAACGGCGAAGACCTGGGGCAGTCCCCGAAAAATCTGCGGCCAGAAAAGCTCTGCGCCACCCCACTCGTGGGTGATGAAGCTGAAGGTCCACATCGAAAGCCCGAACGAAGCCAGCCCGGCCATCATCAGCCACCTCGTGTCGAAGCGTTTCGCCAGACCGATATACAGCGGAACACCGACAAACGACGCGGCGCCCGTCGAGAAGATCGCAACACCTGTCTGCCAGGCGTCCAAGCCGCGCACGTAACCGAGGAACAAAGGCGTCAGGTAGATCGTCGAGAAAATTCCGACGCCGGTCACAAAGGAGAGAATGCACCCTACCGAAAAGTTGCGATTTCCAAGAGCGCGCAGATCAACGACGGGACGTGAATGAGTGAGGCTGCGGATTACGAACAACGCCCCTGCCACACCGGAGATGATCGCCGTGTCTGTAATCCGCCGATCGTCGAACCAATTCCAGCGTGAACCCTCCTCCAGGGCGTATTCCAGTGTACCGAGGAAGGTCGCTAACAGGCCAATGCCAAGGTAGTCGGCGTCCTTGAGGAGCGAAAGATCCGGTTCGTCGATCCTGACCAGCAGCGTCACGAGGATCGTGATCACGACGCCTGGAATCACGTTGATGTAAAACAGCCAGTGCCAGTTGAACGTATCCGTAATCCAACCGCCAATCACGGGACCTAGCGCTGGTGCGACGGAAGCGATAGCCCCGATGACAGCCGCGGAATAGACTCTGCGGGGACCCTGAAAATAGTGGAAGGATGACGTGAAGACCGTCGGGATCATCGATGCCCCCAGAAGGCCCTGAAGAGCCCGGAAGACGATCATGCTCTCGATGTTCCACGCGATCCCGCACAGAACGCTGGCGACGGTGAAGCCGGCTGAAGATATGGCGAACAGCCAACGCGTCGAGAACACGCGCGTCAACCAACCTGAAAGCGGTATGACGATGATTTCCGCGATGAGGTATGCGGTTTGAACCCAGCTGATTTCATCCTGCGCCGCCGAAAGGCCTCCACCGATATTTTGGAGCGACGAGGCGACAATCTGAATGTCGAGCAGCGCGATGAACATTCCGACGCACATGACGACAAACGGAATGAGGCTCTTGACCCATTCGGACGTAGAGGTTTCCTGCGGCACAATATGCCCCCCGTTTAATTCGAACGAGTGTCGACCGAGACGTTGACGGACAGACCCGGTCGCAGTTCGAAGGGAGCCTGAGCGTCGTCCAGCACGATACGAACAGGGACGCGCTGCACGATCTTGGTGAAATTTCCGGTGGCGTTTTCAGCAGGGATGACGCTGAAAACCGCACCGGTCGCGGGGGCGACACTGGCGACGCGACCACGGAGTACATGGTCTGGACTGACGTCGGCCGAGATAGTTACGACTTGCCCGACTTTCATGCGCCGCAATTGGTCTTCCTTGAAGTTGGCGTCAATCCACAGCCCGCGCGTTGGCACGACGCTCAGAAGGTAATTGCCCGCTGCGACGTAGGAGCCGGCTCGCGCTGCACGATTGCCGACGAAGCCATCGAGCGGCGACGTCACGCTCGTGTAATCCAAGTTCAACCGTGCGGATTCAAGGTCCGCCTTCGCTGCGGCCACAGACGCTTCCGCCTGACTGATCTGCGTATCCAACACCTTGATCTGCTGGTGTGCCGCCGCAAAAGCTGCACGCGAACCGGTGACCGCCGATTTGGCCTACTCGTCTGTGGCAATGGCCTTCTGCGCGTTCTGCTTCGAACCGGCATCGGATTGGGCCAACGCCCTGTAGCGATCGACGTCCTGCCCGGCGAACGTCGCGGCCGCTGTCTTGGCCGACAATTCGGCGTCCGCCTGCTGAATAGCAAGCAACTGGAGGTCGCGTCGCGCATGCAGGTTCTGGAGCGCGGCCTCCTGCTGATCGACGTTTGCGGTGGCGCGCGCCAAAGCCGCCCGATACGATCGATCATTGATGCGCACGAGAACTTCTCCTGCGGAAACCTTCTGATTGTCTTGGACGAGGACTTCGGCGACGAGCCCTGACACCTGCGGAGACAGTGCGGTCGTGTCCCCGCCGACATACGCATCGTCGGTCGATTCGATGAAACGTCCGTCCAGCCACCAACTCCGTACGTACCAGCCACTTGCCAGTATCAGGGGCAAGCTGGCAACCAAGACGAGAATGC
>JAQGKN010000578.1 GCA_028290085.1 Hyphomicrobiales bacterium | reverse complement strand
TTCACGGCGGTCTTCGTCGCCGCGCTCGCCTTTCGCTCCGTCGAGCGTGGACACAGCTATCATGAGAAATTGCATGACTTCAGCGAGCAGTCCGAGCGCCTGCTTATGATGATCGTCCTCGTCCTTTTCGGCGGGGCGCTGACAGGCGGAGGCCTTCTTGCTGCAATGACATGGCCAGCCGTCGTCCTGGCACTCCTTGCGGTCTTCGTTGTGCGTCCGCTCAGCGGCTGGATCGGCCTTGCCGGCGTCCCGAAAGCCCGCGAAGAAAAGGCGATCGTCAGCTTCTTCGGCATCCGCGGCATCGGCACGATGTATTACATCGCCTTCGCATTGGGACGGGCGCGCTTCGAAGCGCCGGATCTGCTGTGGAGCACCGTCGCTCTCATCATCCTGATATCGGTCGTCCTGCACGGCGTGAGTGTTACGCCGGTCATGCGGCGCCTGGACCATCGACGCGAGCAACGCGTTGCGCAGGATACTCACGAGAAACAGCAACAGGTGGAGGCAGATGCGGATTATAGTTGAGCTACATTCTGGCGGGGCATTTCTATTGTACCGCTAACGCTCAAATCGGGTTATGACAAAAGGCGCCGAACCCTTGGCGAGCCCACCGGGAAATACCCGCTACCGTTCGACGGCCAGAAGCGTTTTGAGGATGTCGACGATCTGCCGTTGCTGGCTCGGAGTGGCCTTCGACCACAGGCTCCAGACACTCTCCGTCTCAGCGGGGTCGCGGATGAGGAGATCATGCGGTTCGCAGTCAAATACACTAGCGAGCGCTTCCAGCATAGGTTGCGTGTAGCTGATGTCACCGCGCTCCAATTGGGAGAGCGAACCAGCTGTGACGCCGACCCTCTCGGCGACGGTTTCGAGCGTCATGCCGCGATACTTGCGCCAAGCGCGAATCCTCGTCGTTCGCGTCGTCGCTGGATTAACTCTGACCTTTGCCATAGCTCATTGTTATTCCAAGCTTTCCCGCTTGTCTCGATAGCACAGCTAAAAACAGAACGAGTGACGCTATAAGCTGTGCTAAAAGGCAGCATGAAGGCTAGTGCATCACACGCTCAGCCTCGATGAGGAGGTCGAGCGGATACCACGGCTGGCGAAGCCGCGCAGCGACGCGCGGCAATTCATAGTCCAGCATCAAGGCAGGATCGAACGAGACGAGGACGCGGATCCACGGCCAACGCCGCGAAATATGATGCGCGAGCGCCTGCGCTTCCTCACCATCGGCGGCTTCCGCGAAGACGAGCGTCAGTCCGTGTGCATCGCGCTCCAGCAACCTCGTCGCCTCGGCGAAGGTCGCAGCCTCGGTGACCTGAAATCCGCTCTCCTCGATCAGCGTCGAGGCAATCTGGCGGGTCTTTTCGCGTTCCCCGATGACCAGGGCTCGCGCCGTACTTTGGGCTTGTCCCACGGCATTCTCCTTCCGTCAGCGATGCTTCACGGCAGGAACCGCGAGGCTACTTTTCAAAAAGCGGGTTTCGCAGCGGAGGACTGCCGCTCGACATTATTTTCTCCGGCGGGCAATGCCTCGTCGGGGGCCGCGTGTGCCGCCTGCGGTTCGAGGGCATCGCCCAAAAAGGCCTCGAGCTGTTCGGACATCGGCTCGGGCGAGGGCTCTGCGTAGAGAGTTCGCAGGGTCTCTCCCACAAGTTGCGAATTTGCTGTCACGGCCATGCGGCGCTGGATCGCCTCCCACCGGCTTTCTGGCGAGGACGGCGGCGGCAGGCTTTCACCGCCCGCCACGGCGACGATGGCGTTGAGCATTGCCTCCATGCGTCCCTTGGCGATGACCGGGAAAGAGCCCTGGCGCCCAGTGATTTCGAGCAACTCGCCATAGCCCGTGAGAATGGCGACGGGGAGGCCCGGAAAGCGTTCCTTAGCGCGTTCCGCCACTTCCAATCCCATCATGCCGGGCATGGCATAATCAACGAGGAAAATGTCGAAGGTCTCTGATTCAAGCGCCTCCAATGCATCTTGTCCGCTCTTGACGGGCAGCACACGATGGCCGGCTTCCTCGATCTCTTCTGCGATAACGCCGCGCACCAGCGGGTCGTCATCGGCAAGCAGAATCATGAGGGCATTCATGACACTCATCCTTCAAGCGTTGTGAACTCAGGCGCAGGATGAAATTTGGCGCGGACCCGAATGCGGGCCGCGATGCGCTCTCGTGGTGTCAACACAAGTTTGCGACCTCGGTTCCCTCCCGCGCTGTGCGTTGCAACACAGTTTAGACCTATTCGGCGCGGGAGGCTCGAACAATCAGCGGTATTGGCGCGGATAGGGCGTTCGCACACGCCGCTGATGGCGCGTTCGATACTGCGGCCGGGGATTCCCAAGCGCATTGGGGCCAAGTGACCGCTCATACGGCGTGGGTACAAGATGCTGATGACGGCTGACGCGGGGCGAGGGATCTATTGCCGCGCCGCTCCCGAGCTGTTCGGGATAGGGCACCGGAATAAGCCCCTGCTGAGCCGCCGCCGGGACCACCATCAGGGCGGCCATCAGCGCGGATGCGAGACATGTTTTGACAAACGCATCCATGGCAAGGTCCTTCCAAAGGCATCAAACAGCGCAGGCTCTGATGAAAACCGGCGCAAGCGCGACAGGTTCCCTTCCGCCACGCTTAATCGTCGCTGGCCAGCAAGGCAGGATCGCCGCCAAGCGCCGCGATGTTTTGGCAAATGGTCTGCTCGACGCAAAATCGCGCGAGATAATGTGGCCCACCGGCCTTTGGCCCGGTACCGGAAAGACCACTGCCCCCGAACGGCTGCGACCCGACGACGGCACCGATCATGTTGCGGTTCACATAGACATTCCCCACCGGCAGCTGTCGCACCATAGCCCGCGCGGCGGCATCGATACGCGACTGCACGCCGAACGTCAGACCGTAGCCAGTTGCAGAAATCGTCTCGAGGATGGCATCGAGATTTTCGCGCGCATATCGCGTCACATGGAGCACCGGCCCGAAAACTTCCTGGCGCAGATCCGCCGGGTCTTTCAGCTCGATGATATGTGGCGCCACGAAATGCCCTTTCGGCGGGGCAGTTCCGGCATAAACGACGCTGTGCTTTCGCCGCGCTTCCTCGATATAGGCGTCGAGCGCCTCACGCGCGGCGGCATCGATAACCGGCCCGATGCGGGTCGCGGGATCGCGCGGATCGCCAATCTCCCACGTAGCGATAGCTCCCACGATCATCTCCAGAATGGCGTCTGCGACATCGTCCTGAAGGTAGAGATGACGCAAGGCCGAACAGCGCTGGCCCGCCGAGCGAAAGGCCGAGGCGAGCACATCGTCAGTCACCTGCTCCGGCAATGCCGTGGAATCGACGATCATCGCATTAATGCCGCCGGTTTCAGCAATCAGCGGCACGATCGCGCCATCGCGAGCGGCAAGCGCCCGGTTGATGAGCCGCGCCACCTGCGTCGACCCCGTGAAGACAACACCACCTGTCGCTGCATGTTTAACCAGGCGCGCACCAACCGTGCCGTCGCCGGGCACCAGATGCAGCGCGTCCTTTGGGATGCCCGCGTCGTGCAACAGCCGCACAGCTTCGGCGGCGATCAGCGGGGTCTGTTCGGCGGGCTTGGCGACGACGCTGTTGCCAGCCATTAGCGCCGCTGTGATCTGCCCCAGAAAAATCGCCAGCGGGAAATTCCACGGCGAGATTGCAACAAACACGCCGCGTCCGCGCAAGCGCAACTCATTGGTTTCGCCAACCGGCCCAGGAAGCGACTGCGGCGCAAGCACGCGCAGCCCTTCAGCCGCATAATACCGGCAATAATCGACAGCTTCGCGCCACTCGGAGACAGCGTCGTCGAGCGTCTTGCCGCCTTCGATCTGCAACAGTGCGATCAGCCGCGCCCGCCTGTCTTCGAGCAGTTCGGCCGCGCGAACCAGGGCTGCGGCCCGCACACGCGGCGGCGTCAGCGACCAGCCGGGAAATCCGCGCGCCGCGGCGTCCATTGCTTCATCCGCCTGACGATCATCGGCCTCAACGACTTGACCGGTGGCCGACGCCGCATCGATCGGACTGACGAGAGAGCGCTTCGCGCCCGCGCGCAGGCGCCCGTCGATCAGCGGCGCCGCATAGGCCTGTCCGGTGCTCTCGCGCAAATGCCGCTGCAATTGGCGCAACGTCGCGCGGTCGCCAAATTCAAAGCCGCGCGAATTCTGCCGTTGCGGTCCGAAGAGATCGCGCGGCAAGGCGATATGCACGGCGCGCGCACCCGCGTCCGCCACCCGTTCAGAGGGCTGGCGCACAAGCACATCCACGGGCACGGCGGGGTCGGATGCGCGCGCAAGAAACGACGTGCTGGCGCCATTTTCAATCAGGCGTCGCACGAGATAGGCGAGCAGGTCGCGCGTCGGTCCGACCGGCGCATAGACACGGCAGGAAACGCCGGGATGGCGCCGCGCTACTTCCGCGTAGATCGCCTCTCCCATGCCAAACAGTCGCTGGAATTCATAGGAACCGGTGTCGCCAGCCATGTCGCGCAATGTCGCAATGGTCAGCGCGTTATGCGTGGCGAATTGTGGCACGATCCGCGGACGGCAATCGAGCAATCGCCGCGCGCACGCCAGATAATTCAGGTCCGTCATAGCCTTTCGCGTGAAGACCGGAAAGTCTGGTAGCCCACGCTCCTGCGCACGCTTGATCTCGGTATCCCAATAGGCGCCCTTGACGAGACGAATGGTAATCTGGCGGTCGAGATGTTCGGCCAGAGCGACCATGTGATCGATCACGCCCATCGCGCGCTTCTGATAGGCCTGAACTGCGATGCCAAACCCGGCCCAGCCCTTGAGCCCGGGATCGGCGAGCACTGGGCCGATGACATCCAACGAAAGATCGAGCCGGTCGGCCTCTTCCGCATCGATGGTGAACAGAAGATCGGCATCCTTTGCCGCGCGCGCGAGATCGCGAACGACGGGCACAAGCTCTTCCACGACGCGTCGGCGTGCCAGCGGCTCGTAGCGCGGATGCAATGCCGACAGCTTGATGGAAATGCCCGGCGGGGCGCCCCCGCCCTGCCCGCGCGCATCGCGGGCGCCCAGAACCTCAATGGCATGTGCATAGGCGCGGGCGTAGCGCGCCGCATCGGCGGGTGTACGCGCGCCCTCGCCCAGCATGTCGAAGGAAAAAAGATCTCGCGGATCGGTCTGCGCAGCGGCGCGTGCCCAGGCATTTTCAATCGTTGTGCCGAACACGAAATGATCGCTCATCACGCGGATGGCGCGCCGCATCGCCGTGCGCAATGCCGGACGCCCGATACGCCGCGCCGCCTGCACCAGAATGCCGGCGGGTGTATCTGATGCCTGGAACAGGTGCGAGGCCGCGCCCAGCGCCCAGACCGAGGCATGGGCAAGCAACCCGCCCGTGCGCGGCACATGATCGACGAAATCAGGCTGGCCCAGCCGATCTTCGATCAGCTCGTCCATGGTCGCTTTATCGGGAATGCGCAGCAGGGCTTCGGCCAGCACCATCAGGGCCAGGCCTTCGCGCGTGGTCAACGCGTATTCGCGCAGCATCTGCTCCACAGTGCCCAGATGCGCGGGGCTGCGGCGGAGCGCTTGGATGAGGGCGGCGGCCTCGAACTCGATCTTCTCGCGTCGGTCTGCCTTGATCTTCACTTCGTTGAGGAGACGGCGTGCGATCGTTTCGTCGGACGCCGAGAACGGCGCCTCGAAGACCGGCAGGTCTGGCTGTGAGGTCACGCGCGGGGAGCCTCCGGAATTCGAAAGGCTGCATCATACCAGAAATGCCAAGTCACGTGCGCGCCGGTCAGGAGTTCGTCAGGGCTTTGCCGTTTGAAGTGCCGCCAGCGCGGGCTCGGCCTGCGCAATGCCGCCCTTCAGCGCCTGTGAATAAAGCGTGTGCGCTAGCTCCGCGTCGGGACGCATGCCGATCACATGCGCCTGCTTGAGGATGACTGGATCGTAGCTTTGGCCAAGCACGAATGCCGCCTTGGCGTTGTTCTCGCGGACGAGCCGCTGCAACACGGCGCGCGCGGCCCCGATGTCGCCCTGCTTCAGAAGACCATCGACGCGTCCCATCAAAGCATCCTGCTCATCGGACGACATCGCGAGGGAGTGCAACGCGGGCGTATCGGCGCGTGCGACGACACCCTGTGCAGGATCCGATCTGGGCAGGCCGGCAAGCGGCACGCCGGGGCTCGGAACCGACGGTGCCGGCAAATCTGCGACACGTGTCTCAGTCTGCGCAGCCTTGGGCGCCTGGGACTTGTCAACGGCGACCGGCTTTTCTACCACGGCCGGCGTCGTGCGTGGGAGGCCGGTGAATTGCAGCGCCATGGCGTCGGCGAGGCGCTTCTCAGCAGCCGCGCGGGCAGCCTCGGTCTGAGCGAGATCGCGAGGCGCCACCGGGTTTTCAGCGCGCGCAGGATTTTCAAGTCGCGCTTGCGCGCTGTCGGGGTCGCGTGCTGAGGCAGGCGCATCGCCGCGCTCGTATTGCACGTAAGCGACGCCACCCATCACGACGAGAGCTGAAAGACCGATGATCGACGCTGAGAGAAAACGGCCGCCATGACCCCGGCTTCTCAATTGTTGACCGTCTCGCGCGCTGCGATTCATGCGCTGTTTCCCCCCACTCGAAACCGAACTGTGTCACGTATCAGGCGCAAAACATCGCGCTCTGCCGTGAGACAGCGCGTGCGCCAAAGACGCTGCGGAAGCCGGCGCGTGTAACGCCTGGAACTCACGCAGAAACGCCTAGCAATACTGAAGAAATGCCCCTCGCTTAGTCCTGCTATGATTGCGCTGGAATATGGCGTAATTGGGATCGTTCCACAACCTTAGCGCGCATTCTGACGCGCTTTCCATGCCATGAAATCGCGAAACAATTTCTCGCGGTCGGCGGGCGAAGTGGCCTTGCCGCCCTGCGCCGTCGCCATGAATGTATCGAAGGATTTTTGGTCCGCCGCATCGCTGCCGGGAGCCAGATTCTTCAGGGCGGCGACAGCCAGCGGTGAACGGTTCCAGCCGGGCACGTCCGCGGCGAGGTTCACCTCACGCCATTTCGGATGGAAGGGCGGCTGCTGGAAACGATCCCACTTGGCGAAGAGTGTCTCTGTGAATTTCTGCAGGCGCGCATAGCGGTCGCTGTTCCTCGGCCAGTTGAAGACTGCAAGCACGGTGGGAACGGCGACAGTGTCGACCGCCTCTCCCTTGGGAATGAGCGTGGGATAATCGTCGTTGGTCAGTTCGCCGAAGGCATAGATGTCATCGAACATCTTGTTGCCGCTGATCGGAACGAAGTGCAGGCCGGAACCTGCGGAAATCTTTGTGAAATAATCCACCGGCTTGCCGACCACGCGCACGATGGCGCTGATCTCACCCTTGCGAAGCTGTTCGAGACCAGCAGAATGATCGATCAGCAACTGCTCGATCGGAATGTTCAGGCGCTGGAAAATGATCGGGCCGGTGAGCGCCGCCGAATTGCCGGGCGGACCGAAGCTCACCTTCTTGCCCCGCAGATCCTCCATCGTCTTGATGTCGGGCCCCGCCAGAATGTGCACCTCGGTCGTATAGAGGCGCATGAGATAGCTGATGCGGTTCTGAAGGTTCGAGACCTTCAACTGGGTCTTGTAATATTCGAGCACATCAGACTGCGTGAACGCGACGTCGACGCCGCGAAGATAGAGCAGATCTTCGACGTTCGAGGCCGCGCCATAGGCAAGGAACGGCAGAACGCGAAGATTGTCGCCATCGTCGAGCACCTTTGCGATCTCTGCGGCAAAGCGTGGGTAAAGCCCCTCGAGCTGACCGGAGGCGACACCGACCGTCCATGCGTTCTTTCGATTGCGGATCGCATTTTCACCGTCCCCCGACACAGTTGGCTTTGTCGGTTGCGCAACCGCGGGGGCGAGCCCTGCGAACGGCGCGATCAGGAGAGCGCAGAGCGCCAGAATACGCAGCATGGTTCGAACTCCGCTGAACGCGTCGGGATGTAAAGAAATCGCGACAGAGGCGCGTAAGCGCTCACTGTACGTGCCTTGAAAGTCACTCCCAATTCGTCAAAATCGAGGCGACAAAGAGACATAAAATTATAGGAACTAACTGCAAAGACGACATAATTCAGAGTCATTCCCGTCTCTTGAACCTAAGTCTGGAGTACCCTCGATGACGCATTTCCTGTCGCGCCGTTCGTTCATTGCGCAGGCCAGTCTCGGCTCTGCCTTCTACATATCGGGCGCGCGGGCTGCCGAGCCGCAGTGGAAAGCCCGGCAATATACAAATCAGCCTGCTGCGAGCCCCTTGTTCAAGGCGCTGACGGACACGTGGAACGCGGTCCGCGAGCAGACTCATGGCCGCCTTGATGTCACTGTTTATCCACAGAATAATGGACTCGCGGGATCCGATCCTGCTGCGCTCAAGCTTCTGCAGAGTGGCGAGCTGGAATTCTACACCTTGATGGGCGGCATCCTCTCGCAAGCTGTGCCCGCAATGGACATTCAGGGACTGCCGTTCGCCTTCAAAACTGTGAACCAGGTCTACAAAATGGATGCCGGACCGCTCGGCCGCTTCCTCGACAAGGAGTGCGAGGCCAAGGGTATCCACCGCATTCGCCATGGCATGCTCGAGAACGGCTTCCGGCAGATCAACATGCGTAACAAGGAGATCCGCACGGTTGACGATCTCGCGGGCGCCAAGATCCGCGTGCCCGACGGCGACATGTTCCGCGATTTCTTCAAGACGGTCGGCGCGGAACCTGTGACCCTCAACATCAACAAACTCTACGACGCCCTCAAGGATGGCACCGTGGACGGGCAGGAAAACCCGCTGGTGATCGCCGAAACAAACAAGCTCTACGAAGTCACGAAGAACATCTCGATGACCAATCACATGTGGGCGGGCTTCAACTTGCTGGCCAACGCCGCATTCTGGGCGAAACTGCCCGCCGACGTGCGCAAGATCGTCGAGCGCAACGTGATGAAGAACGTCGATTTGCAGCGCGTCGCCACCGACACGTTGAACACCAAGCTCGAAACAACGCTGAAGGATCGCGGCATGATCCTGAACGTGGCCGACGAGGGGAGCTTCCGCGCGAAGCTGAAAGGTGATTTCTATCCGCGCTGGAAGAAGCAAATCGGCACCAAGGCTTGGACGCTCCTCGAAGAGGGCGTAGGCAAGCTCGGCTGAGAACGCTCTGCACCATCGGGAGAGACGGTAAGATGAAAAATATTTCGCGTCGT
>JAQGKN010000576.1 GCA_028290085.1 Hyphomicrobiales bacterium | reverse complement strand
TTTCGGCCGCGTCAGCGTGATGACTTGTGTCGCCAGAATATGCTCGAGTTCGGTGGTGCCGCAGCCAAAGGCGAGCGCGCCGAGTCCCCCGACCGTGCAGGCATGGCTATCGGGCACCGCATGTGTGGCGCCGGGCAGCACCATGCCAAGTTCGGGCGCTACGACGTGGCTGATGCCCTGATCAGGATCGCCGAGATCGAAGACGCGAATGCCATTCCGGCGGCTGCCCTCCCGCATCGCCCGCAAAAATGCCGTTCCCTCCCCATAGGTCTCATCCGTACGGCCCGGCGACACCGAGACTGAATGATCCTGCATCGAAAAGGTGAGATCGGGACGCCGCACAGGGCGCCCCGATTTCGCTAGCTTCTCGAACGCATGCGGCCCGTGCAGATCGTGTACAAGGTGCCTGTCGATGTAAACGAGTTCGCGCCCGTCTACGCGACGCCCGACAAGATGCTGGTCCCAGATCTTGTCGAACAGTGTGGCAGACTTGGCAGAGATACTCATTTCGCGCCCGCCATCGTGTCGATGCTCCCGCGCAAAGTTGCCAGAATTTCCGGCGAGACATTCGACAAGGCCTCGAAAACCTTCTTGCCGTGCTCGACGCCGACGAAATCAAAGGGAAGCCCGTTGCGCTTGGTCGATTCAGCAACGAATTCCGGATCGTTCATCGCGTCCACGAAAGCCTTGCGCAACACTTTCAGTTCCGCCTCAGGCGTGCCGGGAGGCGCCATCGCAACATGGGCGAGATCGCTGAACTGCTGCACCATCCAGTTGAACGCATTCCACAACTCACCCGAGGGGAGCTTTCCATGGACATCTCTGTAGAGTTCCTGGAAGGAAGGCATCTCGGTAACTTGCGCGCTCTTCACGAAATTGCCCTGCGCATCGGAAGGCACGAGGTAGCAAAGCGGCATGCCTTCGCCCGAGGTGATGAAGCTCTTGCTCCGTGTGCGATAGGTCGCAAGGCTTGTGTCATGTACGTTGACCTCGCCTCGTTGGAGAGCGAGGAAAACATCTGCGCCACCGCGATATCCGGTGACGACCTTGTGTGGAACGCCAAGTGTCTTCAGCGTGAGATGCGCGAGAATTCCGGACAGATCCGTGGTCGCATAGGCACCGACCATGGCCTCCTTGGCCTTCATCACATCCGCCGGCTTCTTGGCGCCTCCAGGTGCCGAATCCACGCGCATGTAATTGACGCGGATATCGCCGGTCCCACCAAGAAATTCGTACTGATCGTAGCGAGCGCGCAGGCCCTGGTTGCCAAACGCCTGGGCCAGCGGATCCCACAACGTGAAGATGATCGTCTGTCCGTCGGGCTTGGCCTTCTCATAAATGTAATTGAAGGAGAGAACACCGCCCGCGCCAGGCATGTTCTGCACGACGATGTTGGGCTCTCCGGGGATGTGTTTGCGCAAATAGGGCGTGAACATGCGCACGAGCGTGTCTGCCGATCCGCCAGCGGCGAGACCGACAATGACGGTCAGAGTCTTGCTCGCGTAATAATCTTCCGTTGCGGCTTGCGGACCGCTGCCGGGCGCAAGAAGTGCAGCGAGCGACATTGTCGCACCCAGGATAGCAGATGTAATTCTCCGCATAGCGCTAACTCCCCGATAGTTTTTCAAGCACTGGCTTCAGCCAGCGTCTCATTTCCGGCGGAGCATCAGCCCCGCCAAATGCATCAGTTCTTTTCTGGCTTCAAAGTAAAACGTTCCTCGAGTTCCTGCCATTCGTTCAGGCCCAGAATATCAAGATATTCGCTCATTTTCGCGGCCGAGGCACCTGCCTTGCCGACATCGCCGGTCGTTTTGAGAGTTCGCAGAAACCCCTGCATACCAGGAATGGCCGCCAGCATTACGTAAACCGAGCAGCTCAGCAGCCTGAAGCCGATGCGCTCCAGCGTCGGCACATCGAGGCTCGGCACGCTGCCCGTCGGCGTAATGTTGTAGAGCAGCGGAATGTCGATGTTGCGCGCAATCTCCTCCGCTTCCTCCAGCGTGCGCGGTCCCTCGACGAAGATCGCGTCCGCACCAGCCTTGGCGTATAACTCAGCTCGCTTGATGGCGGATGCGAGCCCCTCGACAGCACGGGCATCCGTGCGCGCAACGATAACGAGATCGTCGTCACGTCGCGCATCCAGCGCCGCCTTGATCTTCATTTCCATCTCGGCAGCAGCCACCACCCGCTTGCCGTCGAGCATGCCGCACCGCTTGGGCGTCACCTGATCCTCGAGCATGATCGCAGCGACTCCCGCGCGCTCGAACTCCATGATCGTGCGGCGCACATTCAGCACATTTCCGTAGCCGGTGTCCGCATCTGCAAATGTCGGCAAGCCGCTTGCCGCAGCGATACGCCCGGCATTCTCGGCGTTTTCAGACAGCGTCATTACACCGACATCGGGCATGCCAAGACGCGTTGCCGAGCTCGCATTGCCCGAGCTCATCACAGCTTCGAACCCCTCGCGCGCTACAAGCCGCGCCGAAAAGGCATCGCCAATGCTAGGCATTATCGTGACCTGCTGCCGCGCCATCAACGCGCGGAAGCGGGTCGTGGGTTTCATCTGTGGAGGCATCTAGCTGAAACTCACATTCGAGACAAAAAAGCGTAACAGCGGCAAGAGTTCCGTCAAGCACATCAGGGCAGATACAAGCCGCCATTCACATGCATTGTCTGCCCCGTGATGTAGCGACCGTTGGGACCAACCAGATGGCGCACCATAGTAGCCACTTCTTCAGGGCGCCCGCGTCTGCCGAGCAGCGTCGTGTGCTGCTTGTGATGCTCTGGCTCCGCAGCCGATCGTCCGCCGCGCGCTGTATCGATCAGACCCGGCGAGACGAGATTGACGGTGATGCCACGCGGTGCGAGGTCCTGCGCAAGCGCCTTCGTCAAACCGTCGAGACCGGCCTTTGCCGCAATGACATGCGCGCGGTTGCGGGCACCTGTGTAAGCGGTCAACCCACCGATATTGACGACCGCCCCGGCATCACTTTCGGTAAGCAGCGGCAATGCCGCCTGCGTCGACAGGAAGGCACCCTCCAGATTGACAGCCATCACCTCGCGCCATTGCGCCAGAGTGATATCTTCAAACGCGACTTCCGCACGCAGCGCCGCGTTGTTGACGAGAATGTCGAGCTTGCCAAATGCTTCCTTCGTATGCGCAACCATGTTTCGCACGGAAGCCTCGTCGGTGATATCGGCGAGTATGACCTCCGCCGTGCCGCCAGCGGCCCTGATCAATTCCGCCGTCTCCTCGAGCCCCGCGCGATCCGTGCGGGCGACCAGTGCAACGGATGCACCGCCCGCGGCGAGGTCGAGCGCAATGGCGCGCCCGATGTTGCGCGCGGCGCCGGTGACGAGCGCAACGCGCCCTGCCAGTTCCTTCATGGTTCTACCCTTCCTAGATCGCCTGATAGACCATCATGTCCGCGAGCGTCGCGGCGTTCTCGATGTGCTCGATCCGGCTGACGGCATCGAGCAAACGAGCCTGCGCCGCATCGTCGATGGCCCCTTCCGCGCACATGCGGAACTTGCCTTCGAGATCCGTGTCGCTGATAGGATTCAGCGGCCCGCCGCGATAACGCTCGTCAGCCCATTGCACCAGCGTCCGGCCATCCTTCGTGTCGATCTCGATACGCGAGCGGATGAGATCGTAGCCACGTGCGTCGATCTCGGCGTCGAGACGCACCTCCGTGCGACGCTGCATGTCCTGCATCGCGGCCGAGGCCACGAAGGCATCGCTGAATTCATGATGGCTGGCGCGGCGGCAGAGCGCGATCATGCAGAGCAGCGCGGGCATCGAGAACTTCGCCTGCAGATGATTGACGGCGACGGGATAGCGGATCGGCTCGATGATGTTCTTGCCGGCATAGAAACGGATGCGCTCGATCTGCTCGGGCTTGACGTCGTGCTCTGTGACCAGCGTCAGCATCGCATCCATGGATTGATGCGTGAGAATGCCTGACGGATAGGGCTTTATGCTCACGCCCGGATCGACGATCGTGTAGCTGCGGCCAAAACCCTGCGCAAACTTCTCTTCCGTCGCACCTTCGCCCATGACGGAGAAAAAACCCCAGGGTCCATCGAGCGCGGTCGGATCGGCGGTAAAACCGCGCGCCGCAAGCAGCGCCGCCGTCACGCCGTTTTCTGCGGCGCGTCCAACATGCAGCGGCTTCGTCATCGTCCCGAAATTGCAACGGATGCCTGCGGCGAGGCTCGCAGCAATGCCGAGCGCGTGCGCCAGAGTGTCGCCCTTGAGTCCCAGCAGCTTCGCAGCTGTCGCGGCCGCGCCGAACGTGCCGACCGTGCCGCTCGAGTGATGGCCACGCCGGTAATGCACCGGCTTCATCCATTCGGAAATCTTGCACTCGACTTCGAAGCCCGTCTGGAATGCGAGCATGAAATCGGTGCCGCTCACATTGCCGAGCTTCTGCGACATCACCAGCGCAGCCGTCAGCGGTGGCACGGAGGGATGCGTCAGCAAGCCGTAGACATGAGCTGGATCATGCGACACTTGCGTGTCGTCCCAGTCATGCGCATGACCCGCCGTCGCAAGGACACGAGCGGCAAGCGCTGCAGGCACGCGCTTCTTACCGGCCGCAATCACATAAGCATCTTCACGACCGCCGGTCTCGACGGCATCGAGTGCCAGCATCTGCACGGAATGTTCGAAACCGCCTGCGAGATAGAGGCCGAGCGTATCGACCATGCAGCGCTTGCCAATGCGCAGTGCCTCCGCCGGCAGATCGGATATCCCGACAGTTTCAATGAAGCGGATCGCGTCCGCCGTGACATGATTCTTCTCGCTCATCGCGTGACCTTCTTTTCAGATTTATCTTGAATGGAGCCGCTTTCAGCGGAGATCAGGCGCTCGCGTGCCCGCATGACGTGGTCGAAATGAGCGCGGTGCGCGCGCTCGGGATCGCGGTCTGCAATGGCCTCGACCATTTCGCGATGTTCTGAATTGGAGATGGCGAGACCGCCGCCCTGCACGAGGCTGCGCGCACGAAACAGATGCAGAAGCTTGACGAGATCGCGATAATGGCTCGCGAGTATCGGGTTCCCGCAATGGTCGATGATGAACTCATGGAGGCGCAGGTTCAGTGGATAATAGGCGTCGAAGTTCTTCGCCTTTGCCGCCTTCTCCATCGATGCGACTTGCTTTTTGAGATCGGCGATCTCATCGCGCGTCAGCACCTCCGCGCAGAGCCTGCCCGCGAGGCCGAAAAGGGCCGCGCGCACGGCATAGATGTGGCAGGCTTCTTCGACGGAAAGCCGCCGCACGAAGACGCCACGATTGGGGATGAGCTCGACAAGCCCGCCAGCCTCGAGTGCGCGCAATGCCTCACGAATCGGGCCCCGGCTGGTCCCGAAACGCAGCGCGAGCTGGTTTTCGTTGATGCGATCACCCGGCGCGATTTCGCCGGCCATGATCATGCGCTCCATCTCGGCCTCGAGCAGCAGCGCGAGCGAACGGGATTTGAGGAGTGCGACGCTTTCAA
>JAQGKN010000565.1 GCA_028290085.1 Hyphomicrobiales bacterium | reverse complement strand
GGCTACTCGACGGCCTGCGCCCCCATCTTGCGGCGCTGGAGACAATGCGCATCGTCGACGACACCGGCTCGCTCTTCCGCATTCCGCCCGTCGAGTTCCGCGCGAGCGAGATCGGCCTCGACGTCTTCGGGGAAAACGTCGAGAACGCGCGGCTTGTGGAACATCTGGCAAGTGCCGCCCGCGCGACCCCAGGCTTGACCCTGATCGAAGGCATCGTGCGCGGCGTCGATCTACGCAGCGACCATGGCCGCGTGACACTGGAAGATGGCCGTTCCCTCAGCGGCCGCCTCCTGGTCGCAGCCGACGGGCGCAAATCGCGCCTGCGCGCAGCGGCCCGCATTACGACACGCGACTGGGCCTATCCGCAGGTGGCGCTCACGGCCATCCTGTCGCATGACCGGCCGCATCGCGACACCTCCACGGAATTCCACACGCGTCAGGGCCCTTTCACGCTCGTGCCCCTGCCCGGCCGCCCGGGCGCGCCGCATCGCTCGAGCCTCGTCTGGATGATGTCACCGGGCGAAGCACGGCGACGTCAGGCCATGGACGACACGCTCTTCGCGCGCCAGATCGAGCGGCAAGCGCATTCATTGCTCGGCTGCATGCGGCTCGAAGGGCCGCGCGGCGCCTTCCCCATGAGCGGGCTCGCTGCGGCGACCCTCAGCGCCCACCGCGTCGTGCTGATCGGCGATGCCGCCCACGGCTTCCCACCCATCGGCGCGCAGGGCCTGAACCTCGGCCTGCGCGACGTCGCCTATCTCGTGGAGTGCCTGACGCCTTGCACCGACCCCGGCGCCGACGATGGCCTCGCTCGCTACGAGGCAGCACGCCAGACCGACATCCGGGTGCGGACACTCGGCGTCGACATGCTGAACCGCTCGCTGCTGAACGGTCTGCTGCCCGTCGATCTGTTACGCGGAGCAGGCCTTCTCGCGCTCTCCAGCATCGCGCCGCTGCGCCGCATGGTGATGCGCGAAGGCGTGATGCCGCGCGGACCGGCCCCGCACCTCATGCGTATTCACGGCACGAAAAGCCTGTAGGGCACGCCGCCCACCGCAATGAGGAACAGAAGCCCCGTCACGGTCACCACGGAGCCGATGGTGCCGAGCAAAATCAGGCCCGAGGCGCGCTCGACATAGACCTTGTACTGGCTCGCCATGACAAAGACGTTCAACGCGGGTGGCAGCGACGCCATCAGCACCGCCGTAAACGTCCAGATGCGGCCGTAATCGCCGGTCAGCGACAGCAGCGCCCACACCAGCATCGGATGCAGGATCAGCTTGATGGCGAGCAGCGCGGGCATCTCCGGCGCGATGCGCTTCAAGGGCCGCAATGCCACCGTGACACCCATGGCGAACAGCGCACAAGGCGCCGCCGCATTCTGCAGAAACAGCAGCATTTTCGCGATCGGCACGGGCGGATGCCAGTGCATGTAGGCAGCGACGATGCCGAGCGCGGTCGCGACGTTGAAGGGATGCGTGACGATGCGCTTAACGACCAGCGCCGCCGTCTGCCCCAAACTCGCCTTCTGCGCGCCCGCGACGCCCATCAGAAACGGCACCAGCGTGAACAGCAGCATGGAATCGCAGACGAAGACGAGCGCTGTCGGCACAGCCGATTGCGGCCCCAGCGCCGCCAGCGTCAGGGCCGGCCCCATATAGCCGACATTGGAATAAGCCCCGCCGACACCCTGAATCGTCGCCTGCGCAACTTCGCCCCGGCTCGCGACCAGCCCCGTGCCGAACGCGAAGGCGAAGGCGATGGCGGTCGAGAGCGTCGTGATGCCGATGAAACTCCAATTGGCGAGTTCATCCAGCGGCGTGACCGCGATCAGATTGAAGAACAGCGAGGGCAGCGCGACGTAGACGACGAAAAGATGCATCCACGCGAGCCCGTCCTCGGGCACATCGAAAAGCCGCCCGCAGCAGAACCCAAGCAGGATCAGCCCGAAGAACGGCAAGGCCAGATCGAGCACCTGCGCGAGCGCGGGAACCGCGAGTCCGACGCCCACCAGCGCGGCAAAAGCCAGCAAGGGCCAGGCAAGAGGCGCAAGCCTGCGCATGAAAACTCCATCTCAGCCCAACGAAGCATCAGCGCCCGAGCTGGGCGGAGGGATAGTGGCAGGCGGGATGGGATGTCAATTTACGACGCCTCGCTCGGCCTAGCCAAAGGGCTCACATCTTGCCATAGTGCAGCCATTGCACTATCTTGATTGTGAGCTTCCTAGCGATGCCAAAGATCGCCACCTTGAGCGGAAGCCGGGTGTACCTCTATGCCGACGATCACAATCCGCCGCACTTCCATCTGATCGGAGCAGATTGGGAATGTCAGATCATCATAGGCAGTCTTCGGGTTCGGGGACAGGCACCCGGCGCAGCCCTTCGGGAAGCGCGCGAATGGGCCTCCAGCAATCTATGCCTGCTGAACGAGCAATGGGCGAAACTCGATGAACGAGCCTGAAATGTTCGATCCCCGTCCCATGCCCCTGATAAAATCGGTCCAATGCGTCGGAGCCAC
>JAQGKN010000562.1 GCA_028290085.1 Hyphomicrobiales bacterium | reverse complement strand
CAGGTCGTCGGAAGCCTGTGCCAATTCGCTGTTGCCGCTCTCGATGACGCCCATCGAGGCGATCACGGCGACGATCACGTCATTCAGCTTTTCGGCAGTTTTGTTGAAATCGTGCTTGAGGCCGTCGAACTCGGGTGCGAGGTTGGCGTCGAGCCGCGTCGTCATATTGCCGGCCGCCATCTGGGACAGCGATTGGCGTATGGTGTCCAGAGCCAGCATCTGCTGGCGCACGCCCTCCGCCTGGGCTTCTTCGACTTTTCTGCGGCTCTCGTTCAAAGCATCGAGATAGGTCGATATCGCGAGATCCATGTCGAGCATGACGGCTGACGAGCACGCCCACCGCCTTGCCGAGCTCGGCTGGATCATGCGTGAAGCGCTTGAACAAGCTCGATTCACGATCCGAAATGAGCGCACGTACAAGCGCGTCTGTCACCAGCGCGTAGCCGCCGATGTACCAGCGGGGCTCCAGGCCGATCCGCGCATGCGTGTTGCCGATCGCGAGGACGGCCTTGGCATAGGTCTCGTCGAACTGGGCCGACGCGATCGAGTCCCAATGCTTTTCCTGACGGTTCTTGGCCGATTGGATTAAATTATCATCTACGAAGAATTTCCGCGTTTCGGGCGTCGCGCGCACCTGATCGTAGAAGCCGCTGAGGGCCTCGCCAATAAAACGATTTACGAACGGGCGAAGCTCGCGAAGCACCTCATGGGACGCCTCATCGAACTGCATAAATTGGAGCCGTTGGGCGAGCTGGATATCGTTGTTCGACATTTTCGACTCAATTTAGGAGTGATAGATTCAATTCACACTACAGGCGTAAATTTTTTGCAACGGTATCAAAAGGGGTTACAAATATTTATTTACAGATCTACCACTGTAAATAACTCCATGTTGGATACAAAATCAATTTTTCTGAGCACAAGATGACGTCGCGTCATTTAATTTTGCAATACTTGACGTAGCGTCAAGTAGAGTGCGTCGTCGCGGGCCCAGTCTCCAAATTCTCCAGAAAAGCTTGCGACTCCGCAACGATCTCTTGGCGCCGTTCAGCGCTCATCGCATCGAGCGTCCGATAGGGCATGCTCATGCGCGGATTGCCCGCTAGTTTCGCGCGGTTCTCGATCAGGAAATTCCAGTAGAGCGGATTAAACGGGCAGGCCTTGGAGCCGCTCTTCAGCTTCGGGTCGTAGACGCACCCTTTGCAATATCCGACATGCGATCGATGTAGGCGCCAGATGCCGCATAGGGCTTGGAGGCCAGCACGCCACCATCGGCGAACATCACCATTCCGTGCGTGTTGGGCAATTCCTCCCAATAGTAGGCATCAGCATAAACGGCGAGATACCAGGCCTCGATCTCACGCGGTTCGACGCCGGCCAGCAGCGCGAAATTGCCTGTTATCATCAGGCGCTGGATGTGATGGGCATATGCATGAGCGCGCGTTTCCGCGATCACCTGCGCCATGCAGTTCAGCTGCGTCTCGCCCGACCAGTAGAACCAGGGCAGCGGACGATGCGCGTACAGCGCATAGGTCTCGGCGTAACCAGGCATGCGCAGCCAGTAGATGCCGCGCACATTTTCCCGCCAGCCGAGAATCTGCCGCACGAAGCCCTCGACGGCATTGAGCGGCGCCTGTCCCTGCCTGTAGGCAAGCTCGGCAGCGACGCAGATTTCGCGTGCGTTCAGCAGTCCGCAATTGAGGTAGGGCGACAGGATCGCATGATAGAGGAAGGGCTCGCCGCTCTTCATCGCGTCCTGATAATCGCCATAGAGCGGCAGGCATGACGCGATGAAATGATTCAGCGCCTCAAGTGCATCTCGCCGCGTCACTGCCCAGCCGAATGCATCGAGGTCGCCGAAATGATCGCGGAAGCGCTGTGCGACGAGGGCGAGAACCTCGCGTGTGATCGCGTCAGGCTCGAAGCGTTCGCGCTGCGGCGGACGTTGGCTCGCAGGCAGCCGCTAGCGATTGTCCTTGTCGAAATTCCAGTTCCCGCCTTCCGGTTCGTCTCCGTCCATGAGCAAGTCGGTTTCACGCCGCATCTCGCGATAGAAAAACTCCATGCGATAGGACTTGCGGCCTTCCGCCCAGCGGGCGAACCGCCCGCGCGAACAAAAGAAGCGATCGTCCTCGCGGATCTCCACCGGCAGGCCGAAGCGTGCGGACCAGCCGCGCATCATCTCCCGGACGCGCCATTCACCCGGCTCTGTGACCACGATGCGCTCGGGGCGGTGCCGTGCGATGGCACGCGCCAGCTCGCCCGTGAAGGAGCCGGAATTCTCAGGGGCATCGAGACGGATGTAATCGACGTTTACGCCGTCGGCCGCAAGGTCTTCGGCGAAATGGCGCATGGCCGAAAGGATCAGTGCGATCTTCTGCTTGTGGTGAGGCACATAGGTCGTCTCTTCAGCGACCTCGACCATCAGAACCACGTCTCCAGCTTCGAGATCGTCGAGCGAGGCGAGTTCGCGTGAAAGCTGATCGCCAAGCACAAGGCGCAGCGTTCTCATGTGGCCGATCCAGTCATGGGGCATTCCTCGTAGAGATCAGGCGGCAAGCCGCGGGTCCCTCGTCTACGGCCCGGTGCCCCAGGCAGTTCAGATCGGAAAGCGCACGATGGCGAAGATGCAGAAGAAGGGCGACCTGCCGCAAAAGCCCTGCGCGACCTGCGGGCGTGACTTCGCATGGCGCAAGAAATGGGAAAAGGTCTGGGACGAGGTGAAATATTGCTCGGACCGCTGTCGAGCCGCCCGCGTAAAACCCTAGCGCAGGAAGCGCCGTGTCGCCGCGAGCCATGCAGTTGCGCGGGCCTCGGGATCCGCATGGCCCAGCACGTCGGTGACGACGGCCGCGCTGTCGGCGCCCGCTTCAAGAACGCCAGGCGCGCGTTCCAGCGTCAGGCCGCCGATGGCGACCAGCGGCGTGTCGCCCAGTGCGGCCTTCCATTCGGAGACGCGGCCGACGCCCTGCGGCTGCCAGTTCATCTGCTTCAGCGTGGTCGGATAGACGGGACCGAGCGCGACATAATCGGGCTTGACCGACAAGGCGACATCCAGCTCGCGATGGTCGTGTGTACTGACGCCCAGACGGCACCCCGCCGCGCGGATCGCGCCGACATCGGCGTCAGCAAGATCCTCCTGTCCCAGATGGATGAAGTCGCAGCCTTCGTCGATGGCGATCTGCCAATAGTCGTTGATGACGAGGTCGCAGCCATGCGCGGCGCAGAGCTGTTTTGCGAGCCGGATCTCGCGGCCCACGACATCGTCGGGTTGATCCTTGATGCGCAATTGCACGAGGCGCAGCCCCAGCGGCAGCAGCCGCTCGAGCCAGCTCGCGCGATCGACGATGAGGTAGAAGGGATCGAGCATGGGCCAAAGTCCGCGAAACGACGATGCCAGCATGGGTAGAAGCCCACGCCGGAAAGGTCAAACTTCGAGATCCTACTTCGCGTTATTGGCCAGCCAAGCCTTGAACTGCGCAATTTCTTTTTCCTGAG
>JAQGKN010000555.1 GCA_028290085.1 Hyphomicrobiales bacterium | reverse complement strand
GCAGTCGCATTCGTCTCGCAACTGGAGAGAACCCGGCCTGTTGCAGGAACGTCCAGGGCCCGAAGATTCTCGCGAAATCTAACGCGACGGCCCAGGCGATATGGCAGCCTCGCACCAGTGACGAACGTTCCTCGTCCCTGCTGAATCTTCACGAGCCCCATATCTTCGAGATGTTTGTAGGCTTGGCGCACGGTATGCCTGTGCACGTGATTTTGCCGCGCGAGATCCTGCGCCGGCGGCAATGCAGACCCGATGTCGTAGCGCCCACTGAGGATCGCGCGTGCGAGGTCATCGGCAATACGCCGCCACGCCGTGGCGACTTCGGTCGCTGCCTGAAAAATTTCGGTTTGGATCATGTCCGCGTCATCGCTCCGTCACCAAACATGTCTAGACAAGCTTCACGACAGTTGGATGGCAAGCCAGCGCTGATGAGGCGACATGCACGAACAGAATTCGACCTCCGATCATAGACCTCGCGCACATTGGATGTCCGTCCTTGCAAGAGCGACGCATGCGCAGCTCGCAGCGGCCACCGCAGGTCTCGACCTGCCAGCCGTGGAGATCATCAAGCCCGCCGAATGCGGGACGCTGATGATCGAGGCACGGGCCGGCGGCACGGGGCAGCGCTTCAATTCCGGCGAGGCAACCATCACACGCTGTGTCGTCAGGCTCGAAGATCGGCTGGGCTTTGCCTATGCGCTTGGCCGCGACAAGCAGAAGGCGCTGCTCTGCGCCACGCTCGACGCGGTTCTGCAAGATCCGCAGCGCCAGGCCGCTTTGCTGAACCAAGTCGTCACGCCCCTGCACCTTGCTTCGATCGAACGAAAAGCAGCTGCAAGTCGCAAGGCCGCGGCGACCAAAGTCGAGTTCTTCACACTTGTTCGGGGAGACGGCTGATGAACGCACCACTCTCAATCGGACGCGGTTTCAAAGACCCGGTCCTGGGGCCGCAGATCGTTTTCAGAACTGTCCTCGACGGGCTCGCGCGGCCCGGACGGCAGATGGCAGTTGAGCCCGGCGGCGTGGAAGGCCCGACAATGCTGCCAGCGGGCGTGCTGTCGATTCTGCTGACGCTTTGCGACTACGAAACGCCTGTCTGGATGGATGAGACACTGCGCAACGCCGGCCTGAACACCTGGCTCGCGTTTCACTGCGGGGCGCCCCTCGCCCACGAGCCGGCAGATGCAGCCTTCGCCTTGTTGTGTAATCGCGCAGGCTCACCCTCCCTCGCTTCTTTCGCGCAGGGCGACGACCGCTATCCCGACCGTTCTGCAACAGTCGTCGTCCTCTGCGATTCCTTCGCCGGCGGTATGTCGTGGGTTCTCTCGGGTCCGGGTATCGAGCATCAAGAGGTGATTGCACCGCTTGGAGTTCATCCAGACTTCCTCGCGCAGGCACAAGCCAATCACGCGCAATTCCCACGCGGGCTAGACATTCTGCTGGTCTCACCAGACGGACTGATCGGCCTTCCGCGATCGACACGGCTGGTCAGAATGGAGAGCAACTGATGTATGTCGCTGTCAAAGGCGGTGAAGCTGCCATTCTTGCCACGCACGACCTCATTGCGGAAACGCGTCGCGGCGATCTCGCGGTGCCCGAGCTGGGCACGGATCAGATCAAGGAGCAGATGAAACTCGGCGTGGCCCGCGTCATGAACGAAGGCTCACTCTACGATGAGGATCTCGCAGCGCTTGCGCTGAAGCAGACCCAGGGCGACGCAGTGGAAGCCGCCTTTCTGATGCGCGCCTACCGCACGACATTGCCGCGCTTTGGTTCGTCAACGCCCCTCGATACGTCGGAGATGGCAATCCGTCGCCGCATCTCCGCAGCCTTCAAGGACCTCCCCGGCGGTCAGATCCTGGGGCCGACCTACGATTATACACATCGCCTGTTCGATTTTACCCTTGCGGCAAACGGACATATAGCAACGGCGCGAGAGGCTTCGCAGCCATTGGTCAGAACGATGCCCCGCGTCCCCGACATTCTGGGGCAGCAAGGTCTCATGGAAGTCGAGGCTGCCGCTGATAATGATCCGATCCCGGTCGACATCACGCGAGACCCGGCCGAATTTCCGGCAGGACGAGATGCACGCCTGCAAATGCTGGCGCGCGGCGACGAGGGATTTCTCCTGGGGCTCGCCTATTCTGTTCAACGCGGCTTCGGCGCGAACCACCCCTTCGCGGGCGAAATCCGCATGGGTGAAGTTGGCATTCACTACACCCCCGAGGAACTCGGATTCGAAATCGACATCGGCGAAATCACCGTCACCGAGTGCCAGATGATCAACCAGTTCACGGGCTCGAAAGACGTGCCTCCGCAATTCACGCGCGGCTACGGCCTCTCCTTCGGACACAGCGAACGCAAGACCATGTCCATGGCCATCATCGACCGCTCATTGAAATCGCGCGACCTCGACGAGGGCACAGACTTCCCCGCGCAGCAGGAGGAATTTGTCCTCTATCATTGCGATACGATTGAAGCCTCCGGCTTTGTCGAGCACCTGAAGCTACCCCATTACGTGGACTTTCAGGGCGAACTCGAACTCATCCGCAGGATCCGCCGCGAGCAGGAAGAACGAACAGCGTCTGCTGCGGCGGCAGATGCAAGGGAGGCGTCCCATGTCGAATGAAACCACGGCGGCGGGCCAGTCGGACCCCAACTACAATTATGGCTATCTCGACGAGCAGACGAAGCGGATGATCCGGCGTGCCCTCCTCAAGGCGGTGGCGATCCCCGGCTATCAGGTCCCGTTCGGCAGCCGTGAAATGCCGCTCGCGCGTGGATGGGGCACCGGTGGTATCCAGATCACAGCATCGCTCATCGGCCCGGCGGATTGCCTGAAAGTCATTGACCAAGGCGCCGACGACACAACGAATGCAGTCTCGATCCGGCGCTTCTTCGAGCGCGTCACCGGTGTCGCAACGACGCAAAAAGTCGCCGAGGCCACGTTGATCCAGACACGGCACAGGATCCCCGAGCGCGCGCTGACGGAGAACCAGATTCTCGTCTATCAGGTGCCGCAGCCGGAGCCGCTGCGCAAGCTCGAGCCGAGCGAAGTCGAGACACGCAACATGCATGCCTGGCAGGAATACGGCCTTATGCAAGTGCGCCTGTACGAAGACATCGCCCGTTTCGGCCGCGTGGCCACGACTTATGCCTATCCGGTCATGGTCAATGAGCGATACGTCTCCTCGCCGACGCCGATCCCCAAATTCGACAATCCGAAAATGGACAATATGGTTGCGCTGCAGCTGTTTGGCGCAGGCCGTGAAAAGCGGATTTATGCGATCCCGCCCTATACCAGTGTCAAAAGTCTCGACTTCGAGGATCACCCATTCACGGTTCAGGCCTGGGAACATCCCTGCGCCATTTGCGGTGCGCGCGACAGCTATCTCGATGAAGTCATCATGGACGACAAGGGCAAGCGCATGTTCGTCTGCTCCGATACGGATCATTGCAGCGACCGCGTCAGCGCCGGTCATTGCGGCCGCGCCGACGACGAGGTGAGCGCATGAACCCGATGCTCCCGGCTTTTCAACAGGGGGTCGACATGTCGCCCCATCCCATCCTTCAGGCGGCGGGCGTCTCCCGCTTCTATGGCGAGCGCGTTGGCTGCAAGGGCGTGACATTTGACCTCTGGCCGGGCGAAGTGCTCGGCATCGTCGGCGAGTCCGGCTCCGGAAAATCGACATTGCTGCGCTGTCTCGCAGGCATAGACAACCCGACGTCAGGCCGCGTGCTATTTCGCGACGTTGACTCGGACCTCGACATTCACGGCCTCGGCGAACCCGCGCGCCGCGGGCTCATGCGACGCGCATGGGGCCTCGTCCATCAGAACCCACGTGACGGCTTGCGGATGGATGTCTCGGCTGGCGGGAACGTCGGCGAACGCCTCATGGATCGCGGCTGCCGCAACTACGGAGAGATTCGCGTGCGCGCATCGGATTGGCTGCGGCGTGTCGAGATCGACGCCGGGCGGATCGACGATCTGCCGCGTCGCTTTTCCGGCGGCATGCAGCAACGCTTGCAGATCGCCCGCGTGCTCGTCTCGGAACCCCGCCTCGTTTATATGGATGAGCCGACTGGGGGGCTGGACGTCTCCGTTCAGGCGAGGCTTCTCGACCTCCTGCGCGCCCTCGTGCGTGACATGGGGATCGCGGCCATCATCGTCACGCATGATCTGGGCGTCGCGCGTCTTTTGACTGACCGCCTCATGGTGATGAAGGACGGCGAAGTCATCGAGCACGGCCTGACGGATCAGGTCCTCGACGATCCCCAGCACGCCTACACCCAGCTTCTCACATCGGCGGTCCTCACGTGATCGCTGACTGAAGACGAGATTGTCATGACCGAAATCATCCAGGTACGGCACGTCGCCAAGAATTTCATCCTGCACAATCAGAGTGCCGTCACTCTGCCTATCTTCTCGGACATCAGCTTCAGCGCCGGTGC
>JAQGKN010000532.1 GCA_028290085.1 Hyphomicrobiales bacterium | reverse complement strand
GGGGGACGAGACGAGGCATGTGCTCTCTCTTCACACGATCGGGTGGGCGGCTGCTTTCCGTTTTCGCAGAGTGCAACGAAGTTGGCCCTCTCGGGGTCGCGCCGCAAGCACAAAAAAAGCGCCGCGTGGCTCGCGGCGCTTCTGATTTCGATATGAGGCCGATGATCAGGCTTCGAAGAAGACCGTCTCGTCGCCGCCCTGAATGCGAATATCGAGGTGATATTCCTTCGGGCTGCCCTTGTGTGCCTTGGCGATGATGGTGGCGCGGCGGTCGGCGGGAATGAGGTTCAGCACCTGATCCTCGGCGTTCGAGGCTTCGTCGTCGAAGTAGATCCGCGTGAAGAGATGCGTCAGCATCCCGCGCGAAAACACCGTGACGGCGAGATGGGGCGCCTGCAGCTTGCCGTCGGCGCCGGCCACGCGGCCGGGCTTGACCGTCGTGAAGGTGTAGGTTCCGTCAGCCGTGGTCTCGGCGCGGCCGAAGCCCTTGAAGCCGCTGTTGGACTTCACCGTGGAGGCGCTGCCGTGGTCGTAGGTGCCCTTGGCATCCGCCTGCCAGATTTCAACCATCGCGTCGGAAATACCGAGGCCATCGCCATCGAACACGCGGCCGGTGACGACGATGCGCTCGCCTTCGATGCCGGGGACCGTGAGGTCGGTCGAGAAGACATCATGCAGCGGATAGCGCGACGGCGTCAGGCAATAGGCGAAATAGGGCCCGACCGTCTGTGAGGGTGTAATTCCGGACATATCAGCTCTCCATGGGCGTGGCGTTACGGCCACGCAGCACGATGTCGAACGTGTAGCCGAGCGCCCATTCGGGTTCGGTCACGTCGAGGTCGAATTTCGAAATCAGGCGGTTGCGCGCGGCTTCCGGCACTTCGTTGAAGATGGGATCGTAGGGGAACAGCGGGTCGCCCTCGAAATACATCTGCGTGACGAGGCGCGACAGGAAGGAATGCCCGAAGAGCGACAGATGGATATGCGCGGGACGCCACGCATTGTGGTGATTGCGCCAGGGATAGGGACCCGGCTTGATCGTGGTGAAGCGGTAGCGGCCCTGCTCGTCGGTGACGACGCGGCCCGCGCCCGAAAAGTTCGGATCGAGCGGTGCCGGATGATCGTCGACCACATGGACGTAGCGACCGGCGGCATTGGCCTGCCAGATCTCGACCAGAGTGTTGGGCACCGGGCGTCCGTCCTCGTCGAGAACGCGGCCCTGCACGATGATGCGCTCGCCCTGCGGCTCGCCAGCGTGCTGACGCGTGAGATCGCCGTCCTCAGCCGTGATGATCTCATGCCCGTACACGGGGCCGTTCAGCTCCGTCATCGTATGCGGCAGGATGATGAGCGGCTTCTTGGGGTGACGCTTTGCCGTGCTCTTGTAGGTCGGCGAATCGTACTGCGGATGAGCTTCAAAGAAGCTCTCCTTCGGATAAATCAGCGGCATGGCGTTTCGTCCATGTTGGCGGAGAGCCGCATGCCAAAAGGGCAGACGGGAGAGCCGCGGGTTCTTGTTCTAGCCTCTGGCGAAGATCAGGCCGCGTGCGCGGCCTTGGTCCTCGCCTGGATGTCGCGAAGCGTCTCGAGTTCCAGCTTCGTGGGTGCGGGCGTCTCGGGAACGTTGTCGATGTAACGGGGCGTCCAGCCGCAATTTTCGGCGATCTGTTCGCGCGTGACGCCAGGATGGATCGACACGACCGTCATTTCCTTCGTCTCGGGATCGGGCTCGAAGACGCAGAGATCGGTCATCAGCTTGGTCGGCCCAAGGCTCTTCATGCCAAAGGCGCGGCGCTCGCGGCCTGTGGGGCCATGGCCCATCGATGTGATGAAGGGCAGCTTTTCGATGAAGGCGCGCTTGCCCATCGCCATGGTGATGAAGATCTCACCGCAATTGGTGGCGATCTCGGGGGCGCCGCCGCCGCCGGGCAGACGCACCTTCGGCTTGTCGTCGGGCCCCACCACCGTCGTGTTGATGTTGGCGAACCGGTCGATCTGCGCGCCGCCGAGGAAGCCCACAGTGATGCGGCCGCCCTGCAGCCAGTAGCGGAACATTTCTGGCACCGACACCGTGCAAAGCGCGGTCTCGCACAGCTCGCCATCGCCGATGGACAGCGGCAGCACGTTGGGGCGCGTGCCGATGGTGCCGGATTCATAGATCAGCGTGATCTGCGGCGCGTGCGTGAGGCGCGCGAGATTGCAGGCGGCCGAAGGCGCGCCGATGCCGACGAAGCAGACATCGTCGTTCTTGAGCGCGCGCGCGGCGACGATCGTCATGATCTCGTTGGGGGTGAAATCGGCCATCAGGCTGTCCTCTTCGCATGAGCGGCGAATGCTGCCGGCGTCTTGTCGAGAACGTTTTCCTTCATCCACGCCAGGAAGCTGTCGCGGTCGCGCGAGACCTTGTCCCAGGCGATGTAGAATGAATTGTCGCGCGTGTAATAACCCTGCGCATAGGAGGGATGCGAGCCGCCGGGCACTTCGACCACGGCGCCCACCGTCCAGTGCGGCAGCACCACGGAATTGTAGGAGGTCGTGCCGAGTTTTTCGACCACTTCCTCGACCGTGACGATGGTGCGCTTGGAGGCCAGCACGACTTCCTTCTGGCAGCCGACGATGCCCTCGATGAGCACATTGCCCTCGCGGTCCGCGCGCTGCGCATGGATGATGCCGACATCGGGACGGAGCGCGGGAACGGTCGCCAGCACTTCGCCCGTGTAGGGACAGGTGACTTTCTTGATGCGCGGATTCACCTTGGGCAGGTCGACGCCGATATAGCCGCGCAGCATGGCGAAGGGCAGATTGGCCGCGCCCGCTTCGTAGGCATTGGCCATGGCGGCATGCGAATGCTCTTCGATGGCGAGCGCATGGGGCCAGCCGTTTTCAACCGCGTCGCGAATGCGATGCGTGGAGCCGACGCCGGGATTGCCGCCCCAGGAAAAGACGAGCTTGTCCGCGCAGCCCATGCCGATCAGCTGATCATAGATTAGGTCGGGCGTCATGCGGATGAGCGTCAGATGTTTGCGGCCCTGACGAATGACTTCGTGTCCCGCCGCGAAGGGAATGAGGTGGGTGAACCCCTCCATCGCGACCGAATCGCCATCGCGCACCATTTCGGCGACTGCGTCGGCGAGACTCATGAATTGTGCCATCGAGCCTTCCCTTCGTGACGGTTCTGGCCGCCTGTGTTTGTCTCGCCCGCGTTGTCGGGGCGGATTGATCCGTTCGCATAGCGAACAATTATTCGGTCCGTGAACATAATAAGGTGCCGCTTGGCGGCGTCAACCTCAGGGATGAGGTGGGGTGGGTGCTTTGATTTGAGTCAAGGGTTGGGGCAACAACTCACTCGTCAACGACCAGCGATTCCATCGAAACATTCAACGCTCTCGCGAGACGCAGAAACAACGCCGGGTCGCCCTTGCGCGCTCCGCTTTCGAGGCCTGCGACATAGCTTTGTGAGATGCCGGCGGCCTTTGCGAGATCGGTTTGGGTGATCCGGCGTTTGGACCGCCAGAAAGCGAGAGGCGTCGCCGCGTCGATGAGTGCGCGCACCTGATCGGGGGCGAGGGTTTCCATTTCACCGCGCGCAACGGCGGCGGCGGCGATCTGGGCCTGCGCGGCGTCGAGGGCGTCGATAAGTGCCTCGTATTCGCTGACTGGTAGCACGGCCAGCTTTTCACCTCCCGCCGTCGTGATCGTTTGAATCTTGCTCATGAGTTGCCTCGCGCGTAGATCGCACCACGTGGTCCAATTCTGGTGACGAGAACTTCTGCCTCAGTCTCCACGAAGACGATCCTGAAGTCCCCGTCTCGCAGTCGCTTTGCCTCGGAACCGACGAGCCGTGTCACGTCCCCTGCTCCAGTCTCAGCATAGCGGTCCACTTTGCCCATGATCCGCTTGGCAATAGACCTGTGACGGCGCAGATCAGACGCTGCCTCTGCCGTGTAGCGGACGCTCTTCATGGAAGATTATCGCAAAACGCGATGCCTTTGCAAGAAAGTCTATATCAATATGCAATGCAAAAAAGCTGCCGCGTCGATGCTCGGCAACGACGCGGCCTGATGTGACTCTACCTCTTGGTGAGGGAAGACCGGCGCGCCCTGAAACCGGGCGCGCCTTGAAGCTTACTTCTTGCCCCAGACCTCTTCGGCCACTTGCACCACGAGACGCAGTTTGGCCCATTGTTCTTCCTCGGCCAGCGTGTTGCCTTCCTCGGTCGAGGCGAAGCCGCATTGCGGGGAGAGGCAGAGCTGCTCGATGGGGGCGTATTGCGAGGCTTCCTCGATGCGGCGCATCAGGTCGTCACGGGTTTCCAGCACGCCCGTCTTGGAGGTCACGAGGCCGAGCACCACCGTCTTTCCCTTAGGCAGGAAGCGCAGGGGCTCGAAACCGCCAGCGCGGCCGTTGTCCCATTCCATGAAATAGCCGTCGGCGTTCACCTGATTGAACAGCAGGTCGGCAATGGGCTCGTAGCCGCCCGAGGCCACGAAGGTCGAACGGAAGTTGCCACGGCAGAGATGCATGGTGATCGCCATGTCGGCCGGGCGGCCCGCGATGGCGGCGTTGATCATGCCCGCATAGATCTGGCCCTGCTTCTCCGGGTCGTCACCGCGCGCGGCGAGCATCTTGCGCTGTGCGGGATCGCAGAGATAGGCGAAGCTGCAATCGTCGAGCTGCAGATAGCGGCAGCCCTCACGCGCGAAGGCCTGCACGGCCTTGTGATAGGCTTGGCCGAGATCGTGGTAAAAACCTTCCATCTGCGGGTAGACGCCCATGTTGATCATCTTCCGGCCGCCGCGATAGTGCAGCATCGACGGGCTCGGGATGGTCATCTTGGGGGTGCGGGTGGTGTTGGCCTTCAGGAACTTGAAGTGCTCGATCATCGGATGATCGGCGAAGTCGAGCCGGCCCATGACGCGCGGCGCCTGGGCGCGGGTCTGAACGCCCGAGAATTGAATGCCCTGATCGACGTCGATCAGCTCGACGCCTTCGAGGTGGCCGAGGAAGTCGAAATGCCACCACGCGCGGCGGAACTCACCGTCGGTGATCGACTGGAGGCCGATGTCTTCCTGCTTGCGGATGACCTTGCGGATCTCGATATCTTCCGATGCCTTCAGATCGGAGGCGGAGATGTCGCCGCGCTGAAACTTGATGCGCGCATCCTTGAGGCCTGCGGAGCGCAGGAGAGAGCCGACGTGGTCGGCGCGGAATGGCGGCTTGGTCCGTTGCATTTTTATTGATCCTCCGAAAAGTCCGAAATCTTCAGTGACTCGACCCGGCCGCCTCCGCACCGGGTTTGCCCGCGACTCCGAGCAGGGCCGCCAGTCTTAACGCATCCGCCGCCAATTCGTGACTCGGGCCCGCATGCGCGATGGTGCCGCGGTCGAGAATAATGGCGCGCTGCGTCAGCGGCAGGATCTTGCGCGCGCTCTGCTCGACGATGATCGCCGCCATATGCTCTTCGCGGATGATCTTGCTCAGCGCCGCCAGCAGCTCGTCGACGATGATCGGGGCCAGCCCCTCCAGCGGCTCGTCCAGCAGCAGGACGCGCGGGTTGAGCGCCAGCGCACGGCCGACCGCGAGCATCTGCTGCTCGCCGCCCGACAATTGCGTGCCAAGATTGCGCCGCCGCTCCTGCAGGCGCGGGAACATGCCGAAGATGCGATCGACGTTCCAGGGCCCCTTGGTGGCGACCGCCGTGATGTTTTCCTCCACCGTCAGCGAACGGAAGATGTTGCGCTCCTGCGGCACCCAGCCGATGCCCGCCAGCGCTCGCTGGTCTGGTCTCAGCTTTGTGATGTCACGACCAGCCAGAGTGATCGTGCCCGCGCGGCGGCGCGTCAGGCCGACTATCGTGTTGATGAGGGTCGTCTTGCCAGTACCGTTGCGGCCCAGCAACGCCAGCGCCTCGCCTTGGTGAAGGCTGAAGGAAATGCCGGAGAGAACCTGCGCCTCGCCATAGCCTGCGGCGATTCCCTCGATGACGAGCAGATCGGACGTGCTGGACTCAGACATGCACGACCTCTTCGCCCAGATAAACCTGCCGCACGCGCGGGTCGTTCGCGATCTCGTCCGGCGTGCCTTCCACGAAGAGGCCGCCGTTGACGAGCACTGAGATGGATTTGGCAAAGCGGAAAACGAGATGCATGTCGTGCTCAATAAGGATCAGCGCGACGCTGGAGGGCAGCGCCGCCACCACGTCGAGGATCTGCTCGCGCTCATGCTCGGGCACGCCGGCTGCGGGCTCATCCAGCAGCAGCACCTTGGGCTTTTGCGCCAGCGCCACCGCGATTTCGAGCAGTCGCTGCTTGCCGTAAGCGAGTTCGCCGACGCGCAGGTGGGCGATGTCCGACAGTCCGAGATCGGCCAGAAGCTGCACGGCCTCGTCCACGAAATCCGTACGCGCGCCCACTGGCCGGAACCAGGCCCAGCCCGCGTTTTCGCGCTCGGCAATGGTGAGCATCAGCGTCTCGACCGGTGTCAGGTCCGCGAAGAGCTGGTTGATCTGGAAGGTGCGCGCCATGCCCGCATGGGCGCGGCGGCGTGCCGACCAGCCGGTGACGTCCTTGCCTGCCAGCAGGATTTCGCCGGAGGTGGGCACGAGCACACCCGAAAGCAGGTTGACGAAGGTCGTCTTGCCCGCGCCGTTGGGGCCAATGAGCGCGTGGCGCGCGCCTTCCGGCAGACGAAAGTCGATGTGATCGGTGGCGGTGATGCCGCCGAACTTTTTCACCAGCTGCCGCGCTTCGAGAACGATGGTCATGGAGCGTTCTCCTCCTTGCGCATCATCCTGTCTCGCATCTTGGCGAGCAGGCCCAGAATGCCGCCGCGCACGAACAGCACCAGCAGCACCAGCATGAGGCCGAGCCAGAACTGCCAATATTGCGGCGTGATGTTGCCGAGGAAATCCTGCATCACGCGGAAGATGACCGAGCCAATGAGCCCACCGTAAAGGTGCCCTGCTCCGCCGAAGACGAGCATGAGCAACGCATCCGCCGAGCGGTGGAAAGCGACATAATCGGGCGAGGCGAATTGCGTGGTCTGGGTGACCAGCGCGCCTGCGATGCCCGCGTAGATGGCGCCGATGGTGTAGACAGTCACGAGGCGTCCGTTGATGGGCAGGCCGATGGCGCGCGTGCGCAGCGGGTTGCCCTTGATGGCCAGCAGTGACAGACCGAAGGGCGATTTGACGATGCGCCGCGCGATGAAGAACAGCACGAAGAGCACGGCCAGCGAATAGAGATAGGCGGTTTTGCCGTAGAGATCGAAATCCCAGATGCCGAGCACAGCCGACGGCATCACACCCTGCAAACCATCAGAGCCGCCCGTCAGCCATTTCATCTGGTTGACGAGTTCCTCGACGATCAGGGCCACGCCGAGCGTCACCATGAGGCGCGACAGGTCCGAGCCGCGCAGCACCAGAAAACTGGTGACGAAGCCGAGCAGCCCCGCGACGCCGCCGCCGATCAGCAGGCCCAAGAGAGGATCGCTCCAGGGTGCGTCGCCTGCGCCGTATCTCGCAGCCAGCCCCGCCGCGTAGGCGCCGACGCCAAAGAACGCCCCCTGCCCCAGCGTGACGATGCCCGCATAACCGAGCACGAGGTCGATGGACAGAGCGAGCAAGCCCAGGATGGCGATTTCGCTGAGCAGCATCAGCTTGTTGGGCATCACGAAATAGAGCGCGATGGCGATGGCCCAGAAGGCATATTCGGCAATGCCCCAGCGCGCCCGTCCGAGCAGCACGGAGCGCGCGGCGACCGCGTTTTGCGTTGGTTTCGTCGAGAGTGTCTGGTCGGTCATGAGCGCCTCAGCGGGCCGGGCCGCGCGAGAACAGGCCCTGCGGCCGGATGATCAGCACGAGAACCATGATGGTGTAGATGATGAAACCGCCCACAGCTGGCACGTAATATTTGCCGAGCACATCGGCGACGCCGAGCAGGATCGCAGCGAGGAATGGGCCTGTGATGGTCGTCGTGCCGCCAACCGAAATGACGATCAGGAAGTAGATCATGTATTTCAGCGGAAACGTCGGGTCGAAGCTGATGATGCCGGTGCCCAGCGCCCCGCCAAGACCTGCGAGACCCGAGCCAAACGCGAAGGTGATGGCGAAGATCGAGGTCACGTCGATGCCCATGCCGCGCGCGACGCGCCCGTCATCCACCGCCGCGCGCAGGCGGCTGCCGAAGCGCGTGTGGGTGAGAATGAGTTGCAGCCCGGCCGCGAGGATGCCGCAGATCACGATGACGAAGATGCGATAGACGCCAATGCTCGCGCCGAGAAAATTCACGCGGCCGCTGAGGCTTTCGGGCAGGTTCACGATCTGCTGGTTGGCGCCCATCGCGTAATCGACCATGGCCATCG
>JAQGKN010000520.1 GCA_028290085.1 Hyphomicrobiales bacterium | reverse complement strand
GATGAGCGCATCAGCATCGTCGTCTCGATCTGGTTGCGATAGGGCAGGATGTCGGCGCGCGTGCGCAAGGCCATCACCACCTCTTCGAGCGCGGCGTTACCAGCGCGTTCGCCGATGCCGTTGATCGTACATTCGATCTGCCGCGCGCCGCCGCGAACGCCCGCGATGGTGTTGGCAACTGCCAACCCCAGGTCGTTGTGGCAATGCACCGAGAAGATCGCCTTGTCCGCATTGGGTACGCGCTCGCGAACATTGCGGAAGATCGCCTCATATTCCTCAGGCACGGTGTAGCCCACCGTGTCGGGAATATTGATCGTCGTGGCGCCGGCCTTGATCGCAGCCTCCACGCAACGGCACAGGAAGTCCATCTCCGTGCGCGTGCCGTCTTCGGCGGACCATTCGACGTCCTCGACGAATTTGCGCGCGCGCTCGACCTGCGCGGTCACCATGGCCAGAACCTCTTCCGGCTCCTTCTGCAGCTTGTACTTCATGTGCAGCGGCGAGGTGGAGACGAAGGTGTGGATGCGCGGGCGGCGCGCAAAACGCAGCGCCTCGGCCGCGCGGTCGATGTCCTTGAAGGACGCGCGCGCCAGGCCCGTGACGGTCGCGTTCTTGATGCGCTTGGCGATGGCCGAGACGGCCTCGAAATCACCTTCCGAGGCAATGGGGAAACCAGCCTCGATGATATCGACGCCCATCTCGTCCAGCAGGTCGGCGACCTCCAGCTTTTCGTCGAGCGTCATGGAGGCGCCCGGCGATTGCTCGCCGTCGCGCAAGGTCGTGTCGAAGATGACGACGCGGTCGCGCTCGTTTGCGGGCGCGGGCATGTCTTCGGCGGTCTGCGGCTGTGTCGGAATGGGCATGGGCTTGATCCTGGTCTGTCAGCCCGGAACCGCTGATCGTGCTGGGCTCGGGGCGTGAATGGGCTGGTTCGATGTCGCGACCCCTGAGTGCCCAGGCTATAAGCCCGGCCGGCGCTCAGGGGCGGATAAGGAGAAGCAGCCCGGAGAACGACAGGGAAAGCTGCGAGGTCGGCAGAAGCGCATGCGTCAGCGGAGCCATGTGGCCCGCCGCGATGGTCGTCTTCAGGGTGGCGTCTTGTGCCACGGCGTCCTCGGCTGAATATCGGCCCCTGCGGCCTGTACCTTTCATAACCGACGATGGGCGCCGCTGGCAAGGTAGCTTGCCTAGCTTGACCTCTTGGCGGCGCGCATCGATTCTTTGCCGCGAATGCCGCAAAGGATTCGAAACCGCATGATCGCTCTCCGCACACTCGCCCTCCTCGCCGCGACCGCTCCGCTGCTCGCCGGTTGCAACGCGGGCTCGCAGCCCACCGCTCTGGTTACAGAACCGGCGGCGACCCGCTCCCTCTACCCCCATGTCGTGATGCCCGAAGGCAGCGGCTGCTCGGCGGTCATCGGGCGCTACGACGCCGTGCTGAAGGCTGATGCCGAGACCGGCAACGTCAACAAGTCCGTGTACGAGAACATCCAGGGCGAACTCTCCAGCGCCCGCTCGGCCTGCGCCGCCGGTCGCGACGGCGAGGCGCGCAGCCTTGTGTCCGCCTCCAAGAGCCGCCACGGCTATCCCGGCTGATCAGCCGCCCTCGAAAGCATGGCCGAGATAGGCCAGCATGAATTCCGGCATGTCGTAGCGCCGCGCCTCTTTGAGGCTGCGCACGACATGCACGGCTGACAATTCGGGATCCGCCTGCGCCGCAATCGCTTCGTTGATCGCGAAGGCAGCCTCGTCCGCGCCCCCATCGAGCAGGACCTCGCGCATGCAGGCGATGCGCGGCCCGCCCATCACCAGCGTCCAGCCCGGGACCACCGTCACGGCAGTCGGCGGCAGCCCCGTTTCCTCCTCCAGTTCGCGCAGCACGCTACCCGCGAGATCGAGCTGCCCATCACTGACATCGTTCGGGTCGGGCGTTCCAGCCGGGAAGTACACCTTGCCCGCGCTGGCCGTGTGTCCGCCCATCTCGCCCACGAGAAACGCCCCGTCGGCCGCACGCAAAGCCGCCATGCCGAACAGGTTGCGAACGCTGTCATCCTCGAAGCCGAAATCGCGCCACGCCATGAAGCGGCTGAACGCCGTCTCGAAACAGGCGCCACGCAGCACGCCGTCCATGATGGAATGACGATGCATCAGCATGACTCGACCGTCGAAGACGGACGTCTTGCGCACCGAAAGCTCGGCCCAATGGGCGCGAATTTCGCCGTCCTTCGCCTCCGCATAGTCCCAGCGATAGGGCTCCACGGCGCAGCGGATCGAGGCAACGCGGCAGATATCGAAGCCACTCATAGGTCGATCTCGCCGCGCTGGACAATCACGGCGCAGCCGCCGACCGAGCCTTCCACGAGATGCCCGCTATCGACCTCCAGCCCGAGCGTGATGAGGCTGGGGCGGTCCATCTCGAACCCCTGTTCGATTGTCAGCAGATGCGAGCCATCGCCCAATCCCTCGAATTGCATGACGACGCCCGCGAACGCCGCGACGGCGGAGCCGGTAGCCGGATCTTCATAGACGCCCTGCCCCGGTGCGAACATACGCGCATGAACGTCGCTGCCGGTCCGGGCGACTTCGTTGGTGTAGAGAAAGACGGCGGGACGCTCCATCGCGCCGAAAGCTGCGGCCCATGCGCCCGCATCGGGCTTCGCCCGCGCCATTGCTTCCATCGACGCCACGGGGACGAAGGTGAAAGCATTGCCAGCGGAAAAGACGCTGGGCACATGGTTGGAAAAACCAATGTCTGCGACGTCGAGCCCCAGCGCGGCCGCGATATCGCCAAGCTCGCCCGGCACGCCATCGCTGTAGGGCAAGCGCGGCAAGGTAAAACTCGCCCGCGCCGCCCTGCCCTTCATGTGGCGCACGGTGCAAGTAACCACGCCGATCTCCTCCTCCAGCACGATCAGCAGGTCCTCACGCGCCAGCATATGCGGAGCGTCGAGCTCGCCGATGAGGATGGCGGTCCCAACCGTCGGATGTCCCGCGAACGGCAATTCACGCGTCGGCGTAAAAATGCGCAACCGCGCCGTGTTCACGGGATCGCGTGGCGGCAGAACGAACACTGTCTCCGACAGATTGAACTCGCGCGCGATCTGCTGCATGCGCGCGGCATCCAGCCCCTCGCAGTCGCGCACGACCGCGAGCGGATTGCCCGCCAGCGCCTGGTCGGTGAAAACATTGAGCGTATAGAACTTGCGGCGCATGAAACGTCCCTGTTCAACCGGCCCTGCTGTAGCACGAAGGCGTGCTCATCGCGGAACCTCCAGGGCAATCACCACGGGACAATGGTCGCTGGCCTTGGGCCGTGCCCAGCCGATGCGCGGATAACGCGGCGCGCCTTCGAGACGCGGCACCCGGTATGGCATTCCCTTGCGCAGCACATCGGGCACGACATCGGGATTGGCGGCAGCAAGCCGGGGCGACAGCAGGATGTAATCCAGCTGCACATGGGCATCGCCCTCGGGGTAATAATGTGTCCAGCGGTCGAGCGGCAGCCGACGCTCCATGACGTTGATCGCAAAACCGTCGTCGAGCAGCGGCCCCAGTGCGCTGTGGCGCGTCTTCACGCCATCCACTTCGGGGAAATCGTTGAAGTCCCCGCAGAGCACCCAGTTCGCGTCACGCGCCTGACCGGCAAACCTCTGCTCGATCAGCTTGCGCACTGCCCAGACCTCGGCAAGGCGCAGCGGTTGCGTCTCGGCCCGCCCGTCGCCGCCACGCGTGACCGATGACATGGACTTGAAATGGCAATTGAAGATGGTCAGCGGCACGCCATCGACATCGGCCTCCGCGGCCACGCAATCGCGCCGCAGTACCCGGTCCGTCCGCTTGATGCCGCGCGCGTCGAGAGCGGCCCAATCCAGCGGCGCATTCACGAGAAAAGCATAGGTGAGTTCGGCATTCGACCGCAGCGTGACGGCGCGGTTCGCCATCACCCCGACATCGATACCGCGTGTGTCGTTTCCGCTGATGACATGGCGCTGATCATAGAAATAAGCGGCATCGCGGGCTCGGCGCTCGGCATCGCTCCACGTCTTGGAGGCCTGGCCAAACTTCTGCCGGAGCACCGGGTAGAGATAATGGTCGTAGAAGAGATCGAGCGCCTGCTGGCTGTCGACCTCCTGCAGGCAGATGACGTCGGCGCCTGTGTCTGCAATGGCGAGCGCAGTGGATTGGCGCACATCGTCCGAGGCCACGGCCTCGAAACTCATCCGGATCGACTCGTAGGCAGGCTTCTCGGTGATGGCATAGCTGCCAACCACCCTGTCCTCGCGGTTCACCTTTCCGGCAAAATCGAATCGGGCGTAGAGATTCTCGAGGTTGAACGTTGCGATGCGGATCGGCATGTCTGTCCTGGCGCAGATACGGGCTCCGAGGGCAGCTTATCACAGGCGGTGCGCCACGTGGTTTCCTCAATCCCAGGAGGGATCCAGGCCGTCGCACAGATGTGACATGAGGCCCGTGTCCGAATATGCGACCCACTCGACGATCCGTCCGCTCCGATCGAGCACATAGCGATCGCAGATCTCGGTTTCGGCAACACGCCGCGAGACGTAATGGCGGAGGCACACGGACGAATGCACGCTGACGCGATTTTTCTCTACGACGACATCGTGGATATGCGCACGCATGGCCTCGAAGGTTTCCAACAGCCGGCGGGTTGCCTCGATGATTCTGTCATGCCCGACATGCGTGCCTGAAAACAGGGGGAACGTCCCCGCTCCCGAATAGATGAGCCGCGCTTCCGGGTGAAAATGCTCGCGCACGACCTCGCGGTAGCGCCCAGCATGCCATGCCTCGAAGTTGGAGAGAAAGAGGGCATCGATTTCTGCCCTGCTCAGACCGCCCGGTTCTGAGGAGTGCCCCGTAATCATGACGGCCATCCCGCGAGTTTGGCGGCGGCAGCGGTGTCGACGAAATCAGCGCAACCCTGCAGCCTCTCGCCAGCAAAGGTCAGGTGAGCAAAGGCTGGCAGCAGGGCCGATTCGCCGGTGCCCCTGTCGGTCCAGCGGGCCGACCAGCGAACAGCCATCGCGTCCCTGTCCACGATGACATCCTCGACGCAAAGGTCGGAGAAGACGAATTCGACATGGAGTGCATCGAGCGCCTGGCGAACAGCGGCCTTGCCCTCGAAAATGCCGGCGTAAGGCAGGAGCCTGCGCTGGCCGGACAGCTGGTATGTCACGTCATCGCACATGAGACGGTCGAGTTCCGCGAAGTCCCTTCGCGAGCGCGCAGCGACGAGTTCATCCAAAAGGGAAATCATACGGGCGCGGCGGGCCATTGATCCAAAATCCAAAACGTCGGGAAATCATTTTTTGCTGACGCGCAACGTGGAGCCTCAAGCCCCAGCCTCCCAAAAAGGAGATGTTAAGAACCAGCGAGAGATAAATACTTACCAAAAACCTAACATACTGACGCGAATACTCCATGAATTAAGCAAATCAGAGTTAAATGGTAAAGCTACAGCTATCGTTTTCCAAGGCATGAGACGGATTTGTAACAATTTTCGCACAGCTAAAAACGGCGCAAAAAAACCGGGGCTTTTGAGCCCCGGCTTGATGTCATCCACCAGCAGAGATGTGCTGGGGTCAGTTCTTGGCCGTATCGACCAGCTTGTTCTTGCCGATCCAGGGCATCATCGCGCGCAGCTGAGCGCCGACGGCCTCGATCTGATGGGCATTGTTGCGGGCGCGGGTCGCCTTGAACGAGGTCTGGCTGACCTTGTTCTCCAGCATCCAGTCGCGCGTGAACTTGCCGGACTGGATGTCCTCGAGAACACGCTTCATTTCGGCTTTCGTCTCGGCGGTCACGATGCGCGGGCCCGTGACATACTCGCCGTATTCGGCGGTGTTCGAGATCGAATAGTTCATGTTCGCGATGCCGCCCTCATAGATGAGGTCGACGATCAGCTTCACTTCGTGCAGGCACTCGAAATAGGCCATCTCGGGGGCGTAACCACCCTCGACCAGCGTCTCGAAGCCGGCGCGGATCAGCTCGACCAGACCGCCGCAGAGGACGACCTGCTCGCCGAACAGGTCGGTCTCGCATTCTTCCTTGAAGGTGGTCTCGATGATACCGGCGCGGCCGCCACCGATGGCGGAGGCGTAGGAGAGGCCGAGGTCATGCGCATTGCCCGAGGCGTCCTGATGGATCGCGATCAGGCACGGCACGCCGCCGCCCTTGAGATATTCGCCGCGCACCGTGTGGCCGGGGCCCTTCGGGGCGACCATCAGCACGTCGATGTCCTTGCGCGGCTCGATCAGGTTGAAGTGAACGTTGAGGCCGTGCGCGAACAGGAGGGCGGCCCCCTCCTTCATGTTCGGGGCGAGGTCGGCGGCATAGATATCTGCCTGCAGCTCGTCGGGGGTGAGCATCATCACCAAGTCGGCCCACTTGGCGGCTTCTGCCACTTCCATGACCTTGAGGCCTTCGCCTTCGGCCTTCTTGACGGTCGGCGAGCCCTTGCGAAGGGCGACGACGACGTCCTTCACACCCGATTCGCGCATGTTGAGCACATGGGCATGGCCCTGCGAGCCGTAGCCCACAACGGCGACCTTCTTGCCCTTGATCAGATTAATGTCGGCATCCCGATCGTAATAAACGCGCATACGGATGATTCCTCTGGCAACGGACGAAGGCGGGGCCGTCCTCTTGAATTCGTGATCGAGCCTTCTAAGCGCGCTTTCCCGCCGCGTCAAAGAAAACCGTGTGTGTAGCGCAGGCCTCAGATCGGATCCGGCCCGCGCGAAATGGCAGCGACGCCCGTCCGCGAGACTTCCACCAGCCCGATCGGCCGCATCAGCTCGACGAATTGGTCGATCTTGTCGGCATTTCCCGTGAGTTCGAAGACGAAGCTCTCGGTCGTGGCATCGATGACGCGCGCTCGAAAGGCGTCTGCAAGGCGCAGCGCCTCGACACGGTTATCGCCCTTGCCGCCCACCTTGACCATGGCGAGCTCGCGCACGATGGACCGGGCATGGAGCGTCAGGTCGGTCACCGTATGGATCGGCACGAGCCGCTCCAGCTGATGGCCGATCT
>JAQGKN010000504.1 GCA_028290085.1 Hyphomicrobiales bacterium | reverse complement strand
GCCGCGTCGCTTCGCTCCTCAGGTCTCGTTCCAGCGAAAGCCCAGAATACGCTCTTTGGGAAAGCTCGCGTAGCAGACCTCATCCCAATCGACGCCACCGCCCTGGTTTGCCGCCAGCAGGCGCACGCGCCCGCCGTCCTCCCAGCCAGCGAAAAACCCGACGTGGCCCTTCCATGAAGACGGATCGCCGCGCCAGAGCACGACGATGCAGCCCGGACGAGGCTCGGGCAGGGGGGAACCGAAGGTCAGCCAGGATCGCGCGACCGCGTTACCTGTGCCGCTGAAGCCAGCCTGCATCAGGCACCAGTTGACGAAGGCGGACGACCAGCTCGTCTCGTCGTCATTGGCGTCCATGTGCGTGGTGTGAAGATATTCGAGCACGCGCGGGTGGTAGGAGGGCCCCGGCGTGTCGCGCACGCCCAGCTCGCGTTTTGCAATTCCAAGCCACGGAGGCTCGTGCGTTGGCGCGGTAAAACGGTCTGGCGACGTCGGTCTGGTCTTGTTTTCGAGTGCCGCGACCGCAGTGGCGTTCGGCGGAAGCGCGAACGCGCCGAATTCGCCGCTCGCCTCATTATAGTCGATCCGAATGCCGTGAAACGACTGGTCGATGTCTGGCGCCTGCGCCAAAGCCCAGCGTTTGCTCTCGTAAAACTCAGGCGATCCGGAATATCCCCGCGAGGCGCTGAGCCAGGCGAAAGTGCAGAGATTCCTGTCCAGAAGGTCGCCGCAAATCGCGCCGTCCGCGTAAACGCCAACCTCGTAAGTCTCGCCGACGGCGCTTTTGACGCCCCGGAAATATTCTCGCGCCTCAAGGAAGGCACTCGCATCGAGGTCGCTGTCGAGGCCGAAGTAGATTGCGCTTCCCGGCGGCTGGCCGACATGCGTGGCCTGCTGAAAGGCGAGTTGCCCGTGGTGCACACCGTCGGAATAGGTAAGGGAGGGGGAGACCGAATCCTCGAAAACGGCAAACATCCGCAATCCGGCGTCGGAAATGATGCGCGCCTCCGCGGGTGTCATGCGCTTCCAGTCGGCCGAGGAGTAATAGCGCCCGACTGTGCCAATTCCCGCAGCCTGAAGGTGGGGAATCGAAAAAGAGACGTTGGCGCTCGTATCGATGATTTTCATGGCAATTCCTTTTTTTGAAAAACGGAATCGAAAAATCGTCTGGTGCACGGGGAGCGCGCGTTGGGGCGCCCGCCCCTAAAGCGGAAATCAGGCTGACGGAAAGGCCCGCATTTTTTCGAAGGCTGAATCGAAGAACTTAACATTAATCCGGGAGAGAGCTTTCATTTGCGATTGCTCCAAAAGAGACTAGGCCAAGCCTAGCCGTAGTTTGGCAGCCTTGCAATATGCCCGCGTTCGAGGCTGGCGGCTCTCCCGGGCAGAGCGGGAAAATACGGTCTTTTGATGCGGCGCGTGACTTCGGGGCCGGTATTTGCGAAAAGGCGCACGAACCGGAGCCTCAGCAAGCCCATGTCCATTTTCGATTCCGTCCGCCGCCAGATCGTCCCGATCCACCCGGAGGGCTATATCTTCATCGCGATCTTCGCGGTCATCGCCCTGATTCTCAGCTGGCTCTGGTCGCCGCTGGGCTGGATCGGCGCGATCCTGACCGTCTGGTGCGCCTATTTTTTCCGTGACCCGCCGCGCGTGACCCCGCTGCGCGAGGGCCTCATCGTATCGCCCGCCGACGGCATCGTGTCTTCCATCGGCTATTTCGTGCCGCCACCGGAACTCGGCCTCGGCGACAAGCCCCTGTCGCGCATCTCCGTCTTCATGTCAGTGTTCGATTGCCACGTGAACCGCGCGCCGGTCACCGGCCGCATCACCCGCATCGCCTACAAGCCCGGCCTGTTCCTTAACGCCGATCTCGACAAGGCCAGCGAAGACAACGAGCGCAGTTCGCTCATCATCGAGAATGCCGCGGGCCGTTTCGGCGTGGTGCAGATTGCGGGTCTCATCGCACGCCGCATCGTCTCCTTCGTGCGCGAGGGTGATTCCATCGGCACGGGCGAGCGCTTCGGCCTGATCCGTTTCGGGTCGCGGGTCGACGTCTATCTGCCCGACACGGCGGTGCCACTGGTGGGACTGGGCAGCAAGGCCATCGCGGGAGAGACCGTGCTGGCTGATCTCACGTCGGTCGAGGCGCGCCGCAGCTATAAGGTCGGATGAAGAACCCTTCGGGAATCGGTCCGATCAAACTAAAGTCGCGGTCGGCTGAGGAGAACAAGTTTTGAACATCGATCAGGACGACGGAGACTTGGACGCGTCGGGCGGCCCGCTGGGCCCCGCGACAGTCGCTGGGCGGCCGAAGCGCTTCGCGCGGCTGCCGATGCGAATCGTTCTGCCAAATCTCGTGACATTGCTGGCGCTCTGCCTCGGCCTCACCTCGATCCGCTTCGCAGCGGAGGGCCGGTTCGAGACCGCCGTGGTGTTTATCGTCGCCGCCGCAATCCTGGACGGACTCGATGGCCGTCTCGCCCGCGCGTTGGATGGCACCACGCGATTTGGCGCTGAACTCGACTCGCTCGCTGATTTCGTCGATTTCGGCGTCGCGCCGGGGCTGCTGCTCTATTTCTGGAGCCTGAGCGAGATCAAGAGCTTCGGCTGGTTTGCCGCGATGGTCTTCGCGATTGCCTGTGCCCTTCGCCTGGCTCGTTTCAACGTCATGATCGACGATCCCGAAAAGCCCGCCTGGCACGCGCATTTCTTTGTCGGCATGCCGGCGCCTGCCGGGGCTATCGTCAGCATGCTGCCGATTTATCTGCATTATTCAGTGCTGGGCCTGCCCAACTCGCATCTGATGGTGGCGGTGGAAATCGCCTATGTGCTGCTGGTGGCTTTCCTCATGGTCAGCCGTATCCCGCATTACAGCGGCAAGCAGATAGGCCGGGTGCCGCGCGAATATTTTATTCCGGTTCTGTTCGGTGTGGCCGCGCTCATTCTCCTGCTCGCGACCTTTCCGATGGAAGTGCTCGTTTTCCTGGCGCTCGCCTATCTCGGCCTGATTTTCTTCGCCTGGCGAAGCTATCAGGCCTATCAGCGGGCGGACGCCGCTGCGGCGATTGCGCCGCATGACGCACCGCCTGCGAGCTGAGCGAACTACCCGCCAGTCAGTGCCTTGCGCGAAAGGCGGCGCATATTTGCCCGAACACGGGTGTGCGCGGGCTGCGACGAGGCCTCGAAAACATCGAGCATGGCGGACGCGAAGGCGACAGGGCCCTTGCCGGCGGCGCGCCCGAGTCGGGTTGCAGCGGAGGAGCCCGCCAGCATTCCCTGCTGAGTCGCATTGATCTTTTCCTGAATCATGCGGCGGTTTTCGGCAGACGGGGGACCAGACTGTGTCGCGGAGGCAGCAAGGGCCGGAAGACGTAAGCCAATAACCGTCCAGGCCGCAGCCTGAGCTTCCAGCATCCCCCAGCACAGCCGAGCGGCGCGCTGGTTGAGTTCGAAAAGATCTTTCATGCAGCGATTTTCTTTCAAGTCACGACGAGTTTGGCGAGATAGCTACCCGTCCTCTGTTCACAAACGCCCGGTTCTCGATTAGGGTCCGCGCAATTCATCCATGGGCACGGCTCGTTAAAGAGCCGCAGGACGCCGGGTGTGGCCACAACGGCCGCGCGCCCCGAGCATCCAGACCGGTCTGCCCCACCGGCATTGAAGAGATGGTATACGATGTCGAAAGAAGAATTGCTCGAATTCCCTGGCGTTGTGAGCGAATTGCTCCCGAACGCTACATTCAGGGTCAAGCTCGAGAATGAGCATGAAATCATTGCCCACACTGCGGGCAAGATGCGCAAGAACCGAATCCGTGTTCTCACGGGCGACAAGGTTCTCGTGGAAATGACCCCGTATGATCTGACCAAGGGTCGGATCACATATCGCTTCAAGTAAGCTCTGCCGGTCCGGACGGGACCATTCCGGGATGACAGCAGCGTGACACAAGAAGCCAAGGCATGGCGCCCAAAACTGGTCCTGGCCTCGGCCTCGCCGCGGCGCCTCGCTCTTCTCCAGCAAATGGGTGTCGAACCGGATGCGCTGGTGCCCGCCGACATCGACGAGACCCCGCGCCGCAACGAGCTTCCACGCACGCTGGCCGCACGGCTGGCGCGCGAGAAGGCTGAGGCCGCGGCGGCACTGGTCAAGAGAAATCCCGATCTCGAGGGCGCCTTTGTTCTCGCCGCCGACACGGTGGTGGCGGTGGGCCGCCGGATTCTGCCCAAATGCGAGCTCACGGAAGAGGCGGGCGCTTGTCTGCGCCTTCTCTCGGGCCGGGCGCATCGCGTCTACACCGGTGTCAGCCTCGTGACGCCCCGTGGGGCCGTGCGCCACAAACTCGTCGAAAGCCGTCTGCGCTTCAAACGCCTGCCGGAAAACGAGATGGAAGCCTATCTGGCTTCGGGGGAGTGGCGCGGCAAAGCAGGCGGCTACGCGATCCAGGGGCTTGCAGGGGCCTTCGTGGTCAAGCTCCAGGGGTCGTACCCCAATGTCGTCGGACTGCCGCTCTACGAGACGATGTCGCTCCTTGCAGGCGAGGGATATCCGACCCATCTGCTCTGGCTCAATCGCGCCTGACGCTCAAAGCGCAGGCCTTCGCCGCGCGCAAGGGGAGTGCCATGACAGGCGCCAACGACAACGATCCAACAGCTCAGGACGCCGAACCCAAAGCGCTCGGCGCCTGTCCGATCTGCCGCAAGACGGCGACGGAAAAATATCGCCCGTTCTGCTCGAAGCGCTGCGCGGATGTCGACCTCGGCCGCTGGCTGGGTGGCACCTATGCGATTCCCGCTCGCGTCGTGGACGAGGACGAAGAGGAAGAAGAACAGCCGCGTCGCACCCCGCGCCCGTCCGACGATGATTGACGGCAGGTGCAGCGCGACAGGAAAATGTGCGCAGAGGCAACAAACTTGCGTCCAGCGCTGGACAAGTCGACGGTCCCTTTCTATAAACCGGCCACTCCCGAAGCGGAACGCCGCATCGGAGCGCCCAGGTAGCTCAGTTGGTAGAGCATGCGACTGAAAATCGCAGTGTCGCTGGTTCGATTCCAGCCCTGGGCACCATCATTTTCAGCCACTTACTGAAAACGCGAAGCGGTCCGGTTAGTCGTCGCTTTTTAGCGCGGTCTGTGCTTCGCGTCGAGGAATGCCGCGCGATGTAATGGGGTCAACTAGTGCCCTAGCGGCTAAGGTCAAGCCATACCGAGGTGCAATCTTGGCCGTTCCCCCCGATCAACCTCTTGCCTGAGTGTTCGTTAGCGATGGTGGCCTCGGGATTGGCCGAGGCTGGTATTGGCCCGTTCACGAGGCTTCGAAGCTAACGATCGACTGGCGTTCCAATATAGGCACTGAATTGTTTCGACCCTCCATCCAATTGCTTAGATACGTCAGCGCAGCCGTAAATGGGCGACTCATCGCAAAGAGAACAGCTCGGCCCGATTTGAGAATAGCTCATAGATTAAGCACGCCTCCATCAGACCGGCATGCCTACGGCGTATGCTCGCATAAGCGCGCCCGATGATCAGATGAAAAAAATGCGTCGCGTAAAGTGTGGCGCTATTCAACTACTATTCTCTTGGTACGATATCGGCCCTTTCTGGACCGTGCAAGATATCCTAATCGACGGTCATGACTTCGTATGCCCCTGGCCCGACATGACCGAGAGAAGAATTCGCTCTCGCCCAATTTGAAGACGAGTCTGATGCTTCGCGCCGGCACAAAGAACGAGATGCCCTCCGACTTTACGTAGGGGACTTTGCGGCAATCGCGCCTCGACTTCAATCAGTCGAGATCGTTCGCAACAGTAGCTTGATCACACCGGGTGCGCCCATAGACTTTGTCTATTTTATCGAGGCTGGAATCGTATCCGTCATCGCGGCGAGTATTTGCGTTTGATGGGCCCGGTAACCCCTTAAATGAGCGCGTGATTTCAAGCGACGAGGCACTGGCTGTTCAGGTTCACACTCCGAGAGGAAAAACGATGCGGCTAATCAGAGTGATGTACCACAGCCAAAGTATGCTCGCGCAATTGCCGCGCGAGGAGCTGGACGCCGAGTTGATGACAAAGTCTCGTGTGAACAATCAACGCAACGGCATCACTGGGCTGCTGATAGCTGACGACCTTTGGTTCGTGCAGGTACTAGAAGGCGCTCAGAAAATCGTATGGCAAACCTTCGACCGGATACGAGAGGATCCGCGACACCTTCGCGTCATGATTGTCGAAGTTCGCGATATCGCCGCCCGAGAGTTCGGCGACTGGAGCATGAACCTCGTTACAAGAACACCGGAAACGCAGGGCGTATTCGCCAAATATGGTGCTCAGGTACTGAACCCGTCCAGAATGTCGACAGAGCAAGTTGGAAAGCTATTGAACGACCTCTCAAAGGCATCGGGGGTTCCCGTCATTTGATTCAGGGAGGGATCCTGTCGTTCAAGCCCTTGACATCCTCCGGCGGCCGAGCTCCTGGAGAAAAGCTATCGCACCCTCGCAAGTCGACGCTGTCGCGGTGTCTGCGGCGTCACGTACTTCCTCATAGCGATCGTGCCAGTACCAAACAGCGTGCATCGCTGGGGGCTCCTCGTCCAGCACGCGTTCTCGTCGGTAAGCTTGGCGATTTCGCCCGGCACCCTATGACCGGTCGTCGCCGTGGGAGTGACCGCAAGACGCCCCGACGACGGGGTAGGCTGTCGCCGGGACGTCCTAGCGTCACGTCACTCGGTAAAGAACGGACGCGGGATCGAGATGCTCCTAGCCGCTGGCCGGGTCAATGCAGCTTTATGCCGCCACCTCATTCATCTTTCCTTGTAGCCAAAATACGTTCGTCCCCTCGAGACCGAAGTGTCCTGTAGACGTTTTTCAAGAATGTTAGCGCCAGATTTCACACAGGCAGGACTGCGACTGAAAATCGCAGTGTCGCTGGTTCGATTCCAGCCCTGGGCACGATTATCATCACTGCAGATTTGGCAATCTGCCCGCCGCATGTACAGCGGTGTTATGGTTGCGTGTTTCTAGCGCGCCCTCTAGGTCCTTTCATTGTCTGCCGATGCGTAGAGTGCTCCGCAGCGGCAACGGATGTTCCATGATTGGAGCCCTTACGATGAGCGAGAAGATCCGCGCTGCCAACATCCACCTGAAGCGCGCCTACGAGCCGCCGGCCCCATCCGATGGCACGCGCATTCTCGTTGACCGCCTCTGGCCCCGCGGGCTCAGCAAGGAAGATGCTGCGATCGATCAATGGATGAAGACGCTCTCGCCGAGCACGGCTCTCCGCAAATGGTTCGGCCACGATCCCGCCCGATGGGATGAGTTTCGCGCGCGCTATGCTGCGGAAATTCAGGAGCATCCCGAAGAACTCACGCAACTGCGGGACCTCGCACGGGAAGGGCCGATCTCTCTGATCTATTCCGCGCGCGATGAAGAGCACAACGACGCTGTAGCGCTCAGGGACATTTTGCTGGGGCGCACAAGTTAGTTGCAGCGGCACTCGCGTCCACACCCGCATAACCTGACTGGTCGTTCGAGACGGTTTTGGTGTTTTTATGGCCGTCACCGGGTTGTCAGGATTGCAGGGAACAATCCAGTCCGGCCTTTGGTTCAACCAATGACGGTTTGCCGCGCAGCCTGGAGGACAGTCGATGACGCACCGGATTCTGGTCTTCTACGGCTCCTACCGGTCTGACCGGATGGGAATCAGGCTGGCAAATTACCTCGTGGAGCAGTTGCGCAAACGCGGCGACGACGCCGAGCTGATCGATGCCATGGCGGTTGGCCTGCCGATGCTGGACCGCATGTACAAGGAACATGCGAATGGAGCGGCACCACCTGCGATGGAGGCTCTGGCCGAAAAAATCCGCACAGCCGACGCATTCCTGTTCGTCACGGGCGAATACAATTGGGGCGTACAGCCCGGCCTGAAAAATCTCACGGATCATTACCTTGAAGAGTGGTTCTGGCGGCCAGCGGCCATTGCCAGCTATTCCGGAGGGCGCCTGTCTGGGGCGCGGTCAAACTCCATCTGGCATGGCACCCTGTCCGAGATGGGCATGGTCGTCATCTCGAGCACGCTGACGGTCGGGCCCATCGCGGAGACACTGGACGAGCAGAACAACCCCATCGGCAATGGCGGCAAGGCACTCGAAAGCGCCTTCAGGCGCTTTGCTGACGATCTTGCCTGGTGGACGGAGGCCACGAAGTTTCAGAAGGCGCGCAAGGCGCCGCCCTATTAGGGATTCCCGCGTGCTTAGGACGCGGGCTGTAGTCCGTAGGGAAGCGGATAAACCCGCTTGAGCCCATGCGCTCGCACTAGTGACAACGTTGTCTCGGCCATGCCT
>JAQGKN010000468.1 GCA_028290085.1 Hyphomicrobiales bacterium | reverse complement strand
CGGGCGCGGCAAACCAGGCGCCCTGCAACGCGGGCAGCTTCAGCACGCGGGCATCGTTCCACAGGCCCGTTCCCAGGATCTGCACACGCTTGCTGTCCAGACCGTTGGCGCCGAGGAATTGCGACATCTGCACCATGGCCTCTGCCTGTTCAGGAATGAACAGGGCATCGACCTGCGCCGCGCTCTCGGCGATCTTCTTGACGGCGGCGGCAGCATTGCCCGGCTGATAGCGCTCGATGGCCTGCACGCGCACGCCGCGTTTGGCGGCCACCTGCTGGAACTCGGCCAGCGCCACATTGCCGTAGTCGCTCTCGGGAACCAGGGCCGCGAAGGACTTCTTGCCCTTGGAAATCGCGAAATCGACGATGCGATCGACATAGCTCTCGACGAGGAAGGACAGAAGATAGACGCCGCGCGAGGCACTGCCCGTGTCGGTGGAGAAGCCGATCACCGGCTTCCCGGCCGCGCGCGCGATACGGCCGACTTCGCGGACGTTGGGCGCATAGAGCGGCCCGATGATCAGATCGGCGCCCTCAGCGAGTGCCGCCGTTGCCGCCGAGCGTGCGCCGTCCGGGGTCGACTGGTCGTCCTTGACGATCAGCGTTACGCCGCCCGCGCCGGTTTCTGCAATGGCGAGTTCAGCGGCGTTGCGGAGAGACTGGCCGATGACGCTGGGTCCGCTCCCCTGCGTGAGGGGCAGGATCAACGCGATCTTCGTATCACCTGAGCCGATGGGTGCCGTCAGGGCCTGCGATTCGACGGGCGTGGTCGGCGCGGACATGTTGGGGCCAGCGCCGGGCGTGGTCGGTCCGCACCCAGCGGTCAAAAGCGAGGCCCCGAGGGCGAACAGGGCTAGGGGCGCACGTCTCGTGATCGTCAAGGACAAAACTGACCTCCGCTTCCCCGTCTCGATGGCCGCACGACTCAGGGATAAGGATGAACTCTTTGGAAACTGATCCGCAGTTTCAGACATAATAATCGCGGGATCGCAACCTCGATGGTGGCAAACGCGTCGGTCTGTCGAGCAGTGTGGCCTTGTAACACAGGCCACGGATGTTCTATAAACAGGACGATCAATCCGCTTTAAAGAACGCTCGCGCAGGGTGAGTGCAAAAGCGGCTATGAGCTTTCGGCCGGAACCGGCTAAAGGAGTGGCCATGACGAACGAAACGCGCGCACGGCCCAGGGAAAGCGGACCGGCAACCTATACGGCGCTGGGGCTTCGGGCCGAGGCTGAGCCGATTTCGCCCGGCCTCCACGTCGTGGCGACGCCAATCGGCAACCTGCGCGACATTTCGCTGCGGGCGCTCTCCACCCTTGCCGCCGCCGACGCGATTCTCGCTGAAGATACCCGCGTGACCAAGGTCCTCCTCGCTCATTACGGAATCGCGACACCGCTGGTCGCCTATCACGAGCATAATGCGGCGGTGGTGCGGCCACATCTTCTCGCGCGCCTCGCCTCTGGCGCCGCTCTGGCGCTGGTTTCGGACGCCGGCACGCCGCTCGTCTCCGATCCCGGTTTCAAGCTGGTCGCCGATGCCGTGGCGCAGGGCACGCCCATCGTTGCCGTGCCCGGCGCCTCGGCGGTTCTGGCCGCGCTCGTGGTCGCGGGATTGCCGACGGACCGGTTCTTCTTCGAGGGCTTCCTGCCCGGCAAGTCGGGCGCCCGGCGCCAGCGGATCGCGGAACTCGCGGCCATCCCCGGCACGCTGGTCTTCTTCGAATCAGCCCGGCGTCTCGCGGAAACCCTGACTGACCTCGCCGCCGTACTAGGGCCGCGCGAGGCAGCCATTGCCCGCGAACTGACGAAGCATTTCGAGACGGTCCGGCGGGGCACTCTGCCCGATCTCGCCGCCATATTGACCGCCGAGGGGCCGCCGCGCGGCGAAATCGTCCTGCTGGTCGGTCCTCCCGGCGAAGTCGACCCGGAGGCGGGCGTGGCGGATCTCGACGGGCGCCTGCGCGCCGCCATGGCGAAACATTCGCTGAAGGACGCAGCCTCCGTGGTGGCAGCCGAAAGCGGCATTCCCCGCCGCAAGGTATACGCGCGCGCCATCGAACTCGCGGCGGAGAAAGAGCAGGACGCCTGATGGCTGACTCCCGCGAAACGCAGGCGAGACGGCGCGCGCGCGGGGTCGGGTTGGAGGCGGAGTTCCTGGCCCGTGTCTATCTGGCGCTCACGGGCTGGCGCGTCGTCACGCGCAGCTTCAGCGCCCCGGGCGGTGAAATCGACATTATTGCCCAGCGCGGCGACATGCTGGCCTTCGTGGAAGTGAAAGCCCGCTCCACGCTGGATGGCGCCCTCCTGTCGATTGACGCGCGCAAGCAAAGCCGCATTTCACGCGCCGCCCGCCATTGGATCTCGCGCAACCCGCGCAGCGCCGGGTTGAACTATCGTGGCGATGCGATTCTGCTGGCACCATGGCGCTGGCCGCGCCGCGTGAATGGTGCCTTTCACCTGGATCTTTGAAATCTCAGGAGGCTTTGCCTAACTCGTCCAGAATTGGCGCGAATCTCGTCGCTGTCATTGCGAGCGAAGCGAAGCAATCCAGTGCGGTCTCGCGGCGCCTGGATTGCCGCGTCGCTGCGCTCCTCGCAATGACGTTGCCTGGCGAACAACAGGGGTTATGCAAAGGCTTCTCAGGTGCCGGTCAGGGAATTGGCGAAGGCCTCCACGCGCTGGCGCATGCCAGACGCCATGTCGTCGAGTTCGCGGGCAATATGGACGACGGATTCCGCGCTGATACCGGTCTGCTGCAGCGCCCCTTCCACATTCTCCACGTGCGTCGACATGCTGGCTGCGCCCGATGCCGCGGAGCGCACATTCCGTGCGATTTCCTGCGTCGAAGCGCCTTGCTTGTGAACGGCGGTCGCGATGATTGCCGAGATCTGCTCGACTTCGCTGATCTTGCGCTGGATCGTCTCGATGGCGCCGACCGACATGTCGGTGGCCGCCTGCATTTCCGCGATCTGGTCAGCGATTTCCTGCGTCGCGCGCGCGGTCTGTGTGGCGAGTGTCTTCACTTCCTGCGCAACGACCGCGAAGCCGCGTCCCGCCTCGCCTGCACGCGCCGCTTCGATGGTCGCGTTGAGCGCCAGAAGATTGGTTTGCGCGGCAATGCGCGAAATCAGGCTCACGACATCGCCGACGCGCCGCGCCGCGCCCGAGAGCCGCGTCATGCCGGCCGAGGAATCTTGCGCCTCGACCACAGCTTTCTGCACCAGCTCGGCGGATTGCACGACCTGCCGGTTGATTTCGCCTATGGACTCGAGCAGCTGCTCGGAGGCCGTTGCCACCGTCGAAACGTCGGACGCGGCATGGGTCGATGCGATTTTGGCCAGCGACGAGCCGTCAGTCGCCCGACGCGCCGCGACGATCATGGAATCGGAGGCGTCCGACATGCGCTTGGTCATCTGACCGAGCCGCGCAGTGTTGCGCGTGAGTTCACCGGAAAACTCCTCGACGCGCGCTCGAATGCCCGCCTCACGCAGGAGCTGCGCTTCGCGATCGTCGCGCGTTTTGAGTTCGGCCATGAGATCGTTGTTGCTGCGCATGGCTTCACGCAAGACGTGCAACGCACGAGCGATGGCGCCGATCTCGTCCTTGCGCCCGGTTTCCGTAATTTCGACGGTGGTATCGCCTCCCGCGAGCTGCGTCATCTGCCGCGCGAGATCCTGCACCGGCTTGGAGATCGTCACGTGCATGACGGGAATGGAGACACCCAGCACGATCATGGCGCCAATCAGCGTGCCGACGATCAGAACGAGCCGGCTTCGCTCGCTCAACGTGACCATGTCACCCGCGAGCTGGCGCAACTCCGCGTTTTCCGCCTTGGCCAGCGCGGCCGCCAGGTTGTGGATTTCGCCGGTTGTCACAATGGCGATGGCGCCCAGCGACAGGATCAGGAGCAGAAAGAGACATTGCCGCAGAACGAGGCTGCCGCCGATTGAGTATAAATTCATCAAAAATAATCCGCAGATCGAGGCAATGCCCGAACTGTAGCGGAGCGGTTCTTCCGATATGGTTAACGGGCCTTCACGAACTTTGGCGAGGGCTGCGATTTTCGGGCGGCCGGACGACACGCCTTCTTGACGTGGCCGGACCTCTCGTGCGCTCTGTGCCCACGAGAAGCGCCCACCGCGCAAAAGCCCATGCCGAGGATCACCATGGCCCTGACCGTCGCCGTCCAGATGGACCCGATCGAGAAGATCAATATCGCAGGCGATTCGACCTTCGCCCTGCTGCTCGAGGCGCAGGCGCGCGGGCACGCCGTGTTTTACTACACCCCCGATCGTCTCGGTATGCGCGGGCGCGAGGTCGTGGCCTCCATGCGCTCGCTGGAGGTGCGGGATGTTGCTGGCGATCACGCCAAGCTCGGCGCGCCGGTGTTGAAGAACCTCGAGGAAATGGACGTCATCCTGTTACGGCAGGACCCCCCCTTCGATCTCGCCTACATCACCTCGACACACATGCTGGAGCAGGTTCATCCGCGCACGCTGGTGGTGAACGACCCCGTCAGCGTTCGAAACGCACCTGAAAAACTCTTCGTGATGAACTATCCGCAGCTCATGCCGGAAACGCTCGTCACCCGCGACCGCGACCAGATCGAAGCCTTCCGCGCCGAGCATGGCGATGTCGTCATGAAGCCGCTGCACGGACACGGCGGCTCCGCGGTCTTCAAGATCGCCCGCAAAGACCCGAATTTCGGCTCGCTGTTCGATTTGTTCTCGGTCACCTTCCGTGAACCCTGGGTGATCCAGCGCTTCCTGCCTGCGGTCAGCAAGGGCGACAAGCGCATCATCCTGGTCGACGGCGTCGCCAAGGGCGCGGTGAACCGTGTGCCGGCGGAAGACGACATCCGCTCGAACATGGTGCGTGGCGGCGCGGCGATGGCGACCGATCTCAGCCCGCGCGAACGCGAAATCTGCGACGCCATCGGGCCGGAGTTGAAGCGCCGTGGCCTGTTGTTTGTTGGAATCGACGTGATCGACGGCTACCTGACCGAGATCAACGTGACGTCGCCCACCGGCGTGCGCGCCATCAAGCGCCTCGGCGGCCCCGACCTCGCGGTGGATGTCTGGGATGCCATCGAGGCGAAGCGGGCAGCGGGGCACTAGCCCCTCGCTCGCCCCTCCCTGCGAATGCCGGTTCGTGCTAGGACTGCTCCATGACTTTGCTCCCGACCGAACCCGCGACCAAGCCCCGCCCAAAGGGTCGCCATGAGCCCGCCTTGAGCGCCATCA
>JAQGKN010000427.1 GCA_028290085.1 Hyphomicrobiales bacterium | reverse complement strand
TTGAACATCAGATGTTCGAGGAAATGCGCGATGCCCGACTTGCCGGCTGGATCGTCGGCGGAGCCGTTGCGATACCAGACCATGTGCGTCACGACAGGCGCGCGGTGATCGGGGATCACGACGACTTCCATACCGTTGTCGAGCTTGAAGTGCGAGATGGCTGGTCCATCCGCGGGAGCCGCATCGGCAGAGCCGGGCGTGAGGCCAGCGGTGGTCGGAAATGACGGATGAAGTGCCATGAGCGCCCGGGCGTTCGAGAGGACGGTCGCCGCTCCGGCAAATGCCGTGCGGCGAGCTTATGGCAATATAGGATAGATGATCTGGAAAGTTCAGCCCCCCGAGAGAGGTTCTCGCCAGATCACTCTGTTTTGCGGCGCCGCTCTTCCATCAACTGCGCGCGAGGATCGGTAATATCAATCTCGTCACGCGCCTTTTCTCCGACGTACTTGGTTTCCTTGGTCGCTTTGCGAAAACCGGCCGGCGGTTCGGTCAGCCAATCGCGCGACGGCTCCTTGCCGGGGGCCAGCTTGACCTCATCGCTGGACGAGCGCGCATTGCGCAAACCGGACCAGAATGTTTCCGGGTTACAAACGCGCGACAGCGGATCCGAGCACCCGGCATCCTGCGGCGGGGCCGTGGCTGCACCAGAGGCCGAACGGCCACGTGCCAGTTCTTCGCGGCTGACGGGATTTTGCACTTCGTCGACGCGCGGACGCCGAGCAGCCTCTTCGGCCTGCTTGCGGCGGACGATTTCCTGATCCTTCGGCCAGGCAGCATTGCGGTTGGCTACGGGGGGCAGCGGCTGCGGCAGGGAGGAGCGGTTCGGCGGCACAACCAGAGGGGCGCGCTCGCGATAGTCGATTGAAGGATCTTCTTTCTCACCGGAAATGCCGACGAGGCCGAGGACGGCGGAAAAAACGTTCTTCGAACCGTCGTCATCCAGAGCGAGAGCCGGTCGCGGAGCGCTCACACCCAGCGCAAGAGCGAAAGCCGCCGCTCCAAACAGGGCGAAACGGCCGGTCGAGGAGGTGTCACAGATCATGGCCAATCCTGTCGTCCACTCGTGGTCACGTCCGCAGAACGTGGTGCCAGACGCGATGCGCCCCACACACGAACGCTCTGCTGCCCCTGCACCAGGCGCCCCGACTGGGGCACGCCGTGATGCCGCGCCTTCACGGCGTTTTGGAGGCGGCGAATCGGAGGCGGCAAATTCAATGCTGCCGTTTAGACGATTTTAACCGTCTTCTCCTTGATGAACAAAGACTCATACAGAAGAAGCCCCACGCCCGCAACGATGCCGACATCGGCGAGATTGAAGACGTACCAGGAAAAACTGCCGACGTGGATGTAGAAGAAATCCGCGACAGCACCGTAAGCGAAGCGGTCGTAGGCATTTCCGAGCGCGCCGCCGACCACGAGGCCCAGCGCAAAACTCGTGAGACGCACCCCTGCCCGCCACATCCAGATCGCCAGCAGAAGCGTGGCTGCCAGCGTCAGGCCAAGCAGGCCCCAGCGACCCGCCGGCGTGTCTGCCTGCAGCAGCGAATAGGAAATGCCGTTGTTCCACGCCATGACCAGATCGAGCCACGGCAGCACATGCACCGGCTGGCGGGATGAGATGTCGAAGACTTCGATCATCCACAACTTATGCGCCTGATCGACGATGAGCATGCCGAACGCGCTGGCAATGCCGATGGCGCGCGCAGCCGCCTTGCTGGTTTTAGCTTCGATCACAGGAGCCCCGCCGCTTTCAACTCGCGCAGCGCATCCGCATCGCGGGGCGTCACGTCCGGGAATTCAGGGTCAGTGCCCACCAGCGGCGAAATCTTCCACGAGCGCGCACATTTGCGGCCCTCGGCGCGGCCGATCACAACGCCGACGCCTGAGACATCGTCGAGCGTGAAGGCGCCTTCAGGCGCAGCGCCCGCGCGGATCTCGATGGCCGAAGTGATGCAGATCTCCGCGAAGTCGAGCCCGTCGAGAACGGCGCGCAATTCATCGTCGGCGATATAGACGATGGGAGCTGCTTCCAGCGAAGAGCCGATGCGCTTGTTGGCGCGCTCGATTTCCAGTGCGCCGGTGACGACGCGGCGGATGGTGCGGATGGTGCGCCATTTGGCGGCCAGCGCGTCGTCGCGCCAGGCGTCCGGCGTTTCCGGGAAGGTTTCCAGATGCACGGAGCCCTCGGTGCCGGGATGGCGTGACAGCCATGTTTCCTCGCAGGTGAAGGCGAGGATCGGCGCGAACCAGACGGTGACGCGCCTGAAGATCTCGTCGATGGCCGTCAACGCCGCGAGACGTGCGAGGCTCGAGGGCGCGTCGCAGTAGAGCGTGTCCTTGCGGACGTCGAAGTAGAAGGCCGACAGATCGCTCGTCATGAATTGCGACAGCGCCGAGATCACGCGCTTGTAGTCGAAGCCCGCATAGGCCTCGCGCACCTGCGTGTCGAGTTCGGACAGACGATGCAGCATGAGCCTTTCAAGCTCGGGCATGTCCTTGGGCGCAATGCGCGCGGCCTCGTCGAAATGCGCGAGCGAGCCGAGCATCCAGCGCAGCGTGTTGCGCAATTTGCGATAGGTCTCGACGAAGGTCTTCAGGATCTCCTTGCCGATGCGCAAATCGTCCGAATAATCGGAGGCTGCGACCCAGAGGCGCAGAATGTCGGCGCCGGAATCTTTGATGACATCCTGCGGCGCCGTGACATTGCCGAGCGACTTCGACATTTTCTGCCCCTTCTCATCCAGCACGAAGCCGTGAGTGAGAACGATGTCGAAAGGTGCGCGGCCACGCGTGCCGCAGCTCTCGAGCAGCGAGGACTGGAACCAACCGCGATGCTGATCGGAGCCTTCGAGATACATGACAGTATCGGCGCCGCCATCGACCTTGCGATGCGTGCCGAAAAGACCCGGAAAATGCAGCTTGTCGTCGAGCACGTAGGAATGCGTCGAGCCTGAATCGAACCAGACGTCGAGCACGTCCATCACCATGTCGTAATACTCGGGTTCGTGACCGGCTGCACCGAGGAAGCGCGCCTTCGCGCCCTCCTTGAACCATGCATCGCCACCCTCGACATCGAATGCGGCGGCGATGGCCTCATCGACGCGCTTGTCGTTGAGCAGTTCCTTTGTTTCCTTGTGCACGAAAACGGTGATCGGCACGCCCCAGGCGCGCTGGCGCGACATCACCCAATCGGGCTTGTTCTCGATCATGCCGCGGATGCGGTTTTCACCGGCGGCGGGCACCCACTCGGTCTTGCCGATGGCCTCGAAAGCGACGTTGCGCAGGGACGAGCCGAGGTTGAACGGCTTGTCCATCGCAATGAACCATTGCGGCGTATTGCGGAAGATGACCGGCTTTTTCGAGCGCCAGGAATGGGGATATTGATGCTTCAAGCGTCCGCGCGCGACGAGGTTGCCCGCATTGATGAGCGCCTTGATCACGGCCTCGTTGGCATCGCCCTTCTCGCCCTTGGCGGTGATGACGCGCTTGCCCTCGAAGCCGGGAGCTTCGCTCGTGTAGACGCTGTCATCGTCGATGGTGAAGGGAATGCGCGTCTCGATGCCGCGCTCCGTCAGTTGACGGCCATTGGCCATCCAGATTTCAAAGTCCTCCCGACCATGCGAGGGCGCCGTATGCACGAAGCCCGTGCCCGCGTCGTCGGTGACGTGATCGCCATCGAGCAGCGGGATCGGGAAATCGTAGCCGAGATGGGCGAGCGGATGCGCGCAGACGATGGTCTTCAGAATGTCAGCTGAAACCTCGGCGACATGTGCAAGAGTGATCTTTGCCGAAGCAGCGACGGCATCCGCGAGCTTGTTCGCGAGAATGTATTTGTCGCCGACCTTAGGCCCGAAGTCGCGCTCGTTCGCGGTGACCTCGAAAAGGCCGTAGGCGATCTTGTGCGAGTAGGAAATTGCGCGGTTGCCGGGCAGCGTCCAAGGCGTCGTCGTCCAGATGACGACGGAGGCGTCGGCAGAATATCCGGCCTTCACCGGAAACTTCACCCAAACCATATCGCTCTGGTGATCGTGATACTCGATCTCCGCCTCAGCCAGAGCGGTTTTCTCGACAACCGACCACATCACCGGCTTCGAGCCGCGATACAGCAGCCCGTTGTCCTTGAACTTCATGATCTCGCGGGCGATCTGCGCTTCCGCGTGGAAGGCCATGGTCGAATATGGATGATCCCAGTCGCCGGTGATGCCCAGCCGCTTGAATTCCGCGCGCTGCGTGTCGAGCCATTTCTGCGCGAAGGCGCGGCATTCCTGACGGAACTCGACGACCGGCACCTCGTCCTTGTTCTTGCCCTTGGCGCGATAAGCTTCCTCGATCTTCCACTCGATCGGCAGGCCATGGCAGTCCCAGCCGGGCACATAGTTCGAGTCGGAGCCGAGCATCTGCTGCGACCGGGTGACGAGATCCTTGAGGATCTTGTTGAGCGCATGGCCGATGTGGATGTTGCCGTTGGCATAGGGAGGGCCATCGTGCAGCACGAATTTCGGCTTTCCGGCCGCGCGCGCGCGCAGCTGACCGTAGAGGTCCATCTCCTGCCAGCGGGCGAGAAGCTCGGGCTCCTTCTGGGGCAGACCGGCGCGCATCGGAAAATCCGTGCGCGGCAGAAAGAGGGTCTGCGAATAGTCGGGGCCTTTGGCGGATTCAGAATTCTCGGTCATCGGACAGGTGGCACTCTGATAGGGAGCGTGGACGAGGGCTCGGCACGGGAGCCCCAGCGATTAGCCGATTTCGCTCAAAAACGCCATGGCGGCGGCGGCAGTAGTCAGGGGAGCCGTCAGGTGCGCGCCGCCAGCAAGGCGCGGGCCTTCAGCACGTCGTCCTCGATCTGCACCACCAGAGCGTCGAGCCCGTCGAATTTCACTTCGGGTCGTATCCAGCCGACGAAGGCGATCTCCAGCATCCGGCCGTAGAGATCGCCCGAAAAATCCAGCACGTAGATTTCGAGCAGCGGCGCGCCGTCGTCAACGGTCGGGCGGCGGCCATAGCTCGCGACACCGTCACGGAGGACGCCGTCTATGGCAACCCGCACCGCGTAAATGCCATAGCGCAGGCGGCACGAAGGATCGAGCGCCAGATTGGCTGTGGGGAAGCCGAGTTCCCGGCCGAGCTTCTGGCCGTGAATCACTTCGCCCACGACGAAGAAATCATGCCCCAGCAGGCGGCGAGCTTGTGCGACATCGCCGGTTTCCAACGCGACGCGGGTCGCGGCTGAGTGGACAGCCTCGGGGCTGCCATCGGGATCGGCGAGAACCTTTTCGACCACTTCGACCTCGAATCCGTGCCGTGTCCCAGCGTCGCGCAGAAATTCGGGCGAACCCGCCCGCGCCTTGCCGAAATGAAAATCATAGCCGACAACCGCGCCCGAAATGCGCAGGCTGCGGATCAGAATGTCCTGAACGAAACTCTCCGCCGACAGCGTCGCGAGCTTCTCGTCGAAGGTGAAGACAAACATGGCCTCCAGCCCGAGGCGGGCCAGCGCAATCGCCTTGGCCCGCTCGGGGGTGAGACGGAAGATCACCGGGCGCCCGGCGAAATAGTCGGCTGGATGGGGTTCGAAGGTCAGGACAGCGCAGGGTTTGCCGAGGCGACGCGCCATGGCCTCGGCCTGCGCGATCACAACCGCGTGCCCGCGATGGACGCCGTCGAAGTTGCCGATGGCCACCACAGCGCCCTCCAGCCCGGCGGGCGGCGCGGCCGGATCGGTCACGACGACGAGGCCCGGAACCTGGGGTTCGGGCACCAGCGGGCCCGACAGACCAGCGGTCGGCGATTGCGAGACAGGACCTGACAAAACACGTCCACGGCAGGAGAAAATCGGAGGCATCAACCGGGCATTCCGGCAGCGCGTCAAAGCGGGCGCAAACTGCCGCGCGATGTGCGGCGCGTCAAGACGAGGCTGCGGTGCCTATCGTCGCGGCTACGCTTCTGCGCGCGGGCACCATGACCAGCGCCTCACCTTCCAGCACCACTTTGCCATCGACCACGCATTCGCAGGCGAGCTTGCAGCGCCGCCCTTCTGGTTCAAGGTGTGCCACCTCCACGGATACAATGACGACATCGCCAATGCGCACGGGCCCGCGAAAGTTCAGCGTCTGCGACAGGTAGACGGCACCGGGCCCTGGCAGGCGCATGCCGAGCACGGCGGAAATCAAGCTGGCTGTATAAAGCCCGTGCGCGATCCGGCCGCCGAAACGCGTTTTACGCGCGAAATGATCGGACAGGTGAATCGGGTTGTGGTCTCCCGACAAAGTCGCGAAGCCCACGACATCGTCTGCCATGACGGTCTTCATGATGCTCTCGCGCATGCCGAGCGCCAGGTCCTCGAAAAAATAGGATGTGAAGGGCGCGCTCATCCATGAGTCCTTTGCAAGCGAAGGCCGGGACCATCCTGCCTGCCATGGGGACGGACAATAATACTTAAGACTGGACCGGGCCGAATTTTCACATGACTTCGCCCAAATCGGGCGTATGCAACAAATTGAACAATTCGGATTAACTGCACCGCAAGTCGCCGCTGCTATTGGTTTCTGTACTGAGCGGCCTGAATTTGAGCGAACATTTTTCAAATATTTGTTTTTTTGGAGGTCTCACATGATCGACCCTGGCATGCCTATCCTGATGGTCGACGATTTCGCCACCATGGTGAAAATCATCCGTAATCTTCTCAAGCAGATCGGCTTCGAGAACATCGACGATGCTTCCGACGGCGCCAGCGCGCTGGAGAGGGCCCGCAAGAAAACATACGGCCTTATTATTTCCGACTGGAACATGGAGCCCATGACCGGCTACCAGCTGCTCGGGCATTTGCGGGCGGAGGGGCCGAACAGAACGACCCCTTTCCTAATGGTGACCGCGGAATCGAAGACCGAGAACGTGCTCTCTGCCCGACGCGCCGGGGTCAGCAGCTATATCGTGAAGCCGTTCAACACGGCTCTCCTGCGCACCCGAATTGAACAGGCGCTCTCCACGACCGAAGCCGCGTAGTCACCAGATCAACTCGGGCATGGCCAGCGTCGGCGTGACATCGGCGGTGTCCAGAAACTGGGCGTAGGCAGCCAGATCCAGATCTGGCCGGGACTCCGGACCGGGATGCAATTCGTCCCGGTGAATCCCAGAGGTGATGAAAAGCGAATCGATGCCAAAATGGCCAGCGCCCGTAATGTCCGTGCGCATGGCGTCGCCGATCGCCAGAATGCGATCGCGCGTGACGGCTTTTCCTCGGCTCGCGCTCGCCATTTCCAGCGCGCGCTCGTAAATTGGCGAGAACGGCTTCCCCGCCTGAAGCACATGGCCGCCGCGGGCTTCATAGGCCTGAGCAAGCGCACCGGCGCAGTAAATCAGCTGATCGCCGACATGCACCACGAGGTCGGGATTGGCCGAGATCATGTCCAGCCCGCGCGCGCGCATCAGCTCGAGATCGCCGGCATAGGTGTCTGGCGTCTCGGTCTGGTCGTCGAACAGGCCGGTGACAACCACGTAAGCGGCTTCCGGGAGCGGAACGAGCCGGGGCACGACGCCTGTCTGCTCCGCTGCGACCTGGAACAAGGTGAGATCGCGTTCGGGGCCTATATGATGCAGGGGCGCATCCCTGCGGGCTTCGATGAAGCCGAGCGTCACATCGCCCGACGTCACCATGCCGTCGAATGTCGTGCGCGGCACCTGAAGCCCGGCGAGCTGTTCGAGGATTGGACGGCTCGGACGGGGCGCGTTGGTGATGAGAATCACCGTTCCGCCAGCCTCGCGAAAACGGCTGAGCGCCTCGCAGGCGGCCGGAAAGCGTGCGCGGCCGTTGTGAATGACACCCCACACATCGCAGAAAATCGCGTCGTAGCGTCCCGCCAGAGCTGAGAGGCCGTCGAGAATGCGGGGGGCATCGGAGGGAAGCGCGCGTGTCACCATGACGAGGCCGCTAAAGGTCTGCCCCGATCCTGTCAAGCGAGCGCGCGGCGATCACAGCCCCGCGAGAAGGCTCGCCGCGCGCGAGTGAGACTCCATATGGGCTGTGGCGAAGCTCTCCAACGCGAGGTCTCTTATGTCGATCAAGCCGCTCTTCACCGCCCATGCCACCGCTACAGGTGGCCGCAACGGTCACACGCAGGCCAGCGATGGGTCCGTCAGCGCCGATCTCTCGGTGCCCAAGGAAATGGGGGGCCCGGGAAAGCCCGGCACCACGACGCCAGAGCATCTGTTCGCGGCAGGTTACGCCGCCTGTTTCGGCAGTGCGCTTGATTTTGTTGCAAAGCAGCATAAGAAGGATGCCAGCGGTGCAACGGTCACCTGCGACGTGACCATCGGGACACGTCCTGCAGGTGGGTTTGGGCTCGCTGTTAAAATGCACGTGAACGACCCGAATCTCCTCACGGAAGATCTGGACGGGTTCGTGAAAGAAGCGCACGAGAAAATATGCCCTTACAGCCATGCGACCCGCGGCAATGTACCCGTGGATTTCGAGGTGGTTGGCAAGCGGCCTTAACTGAATTTAAAGCCTAACAAGGCATTCCCATGATGACCTGCGCGTGCGTTGCAGCATGCGCGGGCGACGTTGCGACCCCGCCCACGGCTTGGTGTAAGTTTTGCTTAACTCTGGTTCGTCCTGCGGATCAACCTCTTATCCGGAAACTGCCGTGAGCGAACGGAAGCACATCATCGATTTCTGGCGCGGTCTCGCCCTGGTGATGATTTTTATCAATCACGTGCCGGACAATTATCTGGAAAATCTGACCTCACGAAACTTCGGCTTCTCCGATGGCGCGGAAGCTTTCGTGTTTCTGGCCGGCCTGAGCCTCGCGCTGGTCTACCTGCCGCATCGCGGCGGCCAGCCCGTCATCGTCTCCCCCCTTGCCCTGCTTGCCCGGTGCTGGAAGCGCGCCTTTACGCTTTATCGCACCCATCTGATGCTGACGTTCAGCGTGCTCGGCGCCTTTGCCCTCGCTTACGCGGTTCTGGCGATCCCAGAGTTTCGCGATGCGCATGGCCGCGCCCTGATCTATGACGACCCGGCGCGCGCCTTCACCGGCATTCTCCTGCTGCTGCACCAGCTCGATTATGTCGATATCCTGCCGCTCTACGTCGTCCTGCTGCTTTTCGCACCGGTGCAGCTGATTCTGATGCAGCGCAACGTCGCTCTCGGCCTCTGCGTTTCAGTGGCGATCTATGCCGCCGCCCGCCTTTTGCCGATCGATATGCCGACATGGCCTATGGATAACCTCTGGTTTTTCAATCCTTTCGCCTGGCAGCTGATGCTGGGGCTGGGAATGGCCGCCGGCATTCTCTACCGGAACGGCGGCGTACCGCACTCGCGTGTTGCGCTTGCGTCCGCGTTGACCATGCTGATCATCTCGGCCGTAATGGCGACTGAGACCTTTGGCCAATCACCGGGCCTGATGATCGGCGCTCGCGAGATCCTCGACAGCGGCAAGCACGAGCTTGGCCTAATGCGCATTTCGCATTTCCTGGCATTGGCTTACGTGCTGAGCGTCCTGCCGCTCGGGGCAAGCTGGGTCGTCACCAAAACGGGCCAGGAACTGTGCCGGCTTGGCCGCCATAGCCTTGCCGTCTTCGTGGTGGGAACCTTTGTGGCTCAGATGTGCCAGTTGACTATGGTCGCATCTGCGGTCAACTTCGATGTCGATCCGCAGCCTGTGGGACTTGTCACCACGCTAATCGGGCTGGTCGTCTTGTTCTCGCAGGCGCGTTATCTCGAATGGAAAAAGAGCAACCCCGAGTATCGCATCGGTCGTCTCGTCAGGTCTCACCTGCCGTTTGCTGGCTGGCAGCTCTTTTCGTCGCTTTCGCGGCCGCAGTCGCGCCTGTAATCGCGGCGCCTGGCGAGTCTGCGCCGGGTGATAAAGTTCCAACGGCTGCGACGAAGACTGAACTTCCGTGCCCCGAATCCCGGCCGCTTCTCACCCATCAGATGCGCCTGCAAGGCTTTACTCGGCTGCTGCGTCACAAGGCGCCGCTCCGTGTGCTCGCAATCGGATCGTCTTCGACCGAGGGAATCGGCGCCTCGTCGCCAGACCACAGCTATCCCGCCCGCTTCGAAGCTGAATTGAAGCAGCGCTTCAAGGTTCGGGACGTGCATGTGACCAACGCCGGTATCGGCGGCGAGACCGCTGAGGCTAGCGTCACGCGTCTCGAGGGGCGCCTGAAGGAAGCACCTTACGATCTCATAGTCTGGCAGGTTGGCACCAACGACGCCATCAAGGGCGACGACGAGGGCCACTTTCGTGATTTGCTGGAGCGCGGCCTGCAGGATGCCAAGGCTGCCCGCACCGACCTTGTGTTCCTCGACCAGCAGTTCTACCCGTCGATCAAGGATCCCGTGCGTTACGAGCACTACGTGCATCTGATCGAGACGGTAGCTGCGGAAAACAACACGCCCGTTCTCTCCCGCTACCGGATGATGAAGGGCTGGGGTGAACGCTCACCCAAGGATCTGCCCGGCATGCTTTCGGGCGATGGATTTCACATGAGCGATCGGGGCTATCAGTGCCTGGCCAATGCCATGGTCAGCGCCGTTGCCGATCTCGCGGGCGAGGCAACGTCCGCAGCTGTTCTGGCGCCGGCCAAGACGCTCGACACCACCGTGCCGCAGGTTACCGTGTTACGTCGCTGACCGGCGAAGGATCGGGAACAGCCACGCGCCCGTCGATGATGTTGATGCGCCTGTCGGCTTGCGCTGCGAGACCGAGATCGTGGGTGACCACCACGACGGCCTTGCCCGCCTCACCCGCGATCATATCCCTGAGGATACCAATCACCTGAGCGGTCGAGGCCGTGTCGAGATTGCCCGTGGGTTCGTCGGCCAGCACGACCAGCGGATCGTTGGCGAGCGCGCGCGCGATGGCCACGCGCTGCCGCTGCCCTCCCGACATCTGGTCTGGACGCTTGTGGGTGTGTCCGGCGAGGCCGAGGGAGGCTAGGATCTCGTGGGCTCGCTCCTGCATCCGCTCGGCCGGCCAGCGGCCCAACGCCCGCATCGGCAGCATGACATTTTCGAGCGCCGAGAATTCCGGCAGCAGGAAGTGAAACTGGAAAACGAAGCCCAGCGTCTCAAGCCGCAGCCGCGCTCGGGCGTCCTCGTCGAGCGCGCTGGTTGCATGTCCCGCGATGATCACCTCGCCCGAGGTCGGCACATCGAGCAGGCCCAGCAGATACAACAGCGACGATTTGCCAGAACCCGACGGACCCGTGATCGCAAGAAACTCACCCGGCGCCACCGACATATCGACGCCCGCGATCAGCGTCGTCGGCACCTCGCCATCCAGAATGCGCGTTACGCCGCGCGCTTCGATCAGGGGCCCGGTCATGAGGCTCCCCGGATGATCTCGACCGGTTGCAGCGAGGCCGCCTTGCGTGCCGGGAAATAGCCCGCGATCACCGAGGCCGACAACGCGACGAGGCCCGCGATCACGTAGTGCGCGGGTGCGTAGAGAACCGGGAGATGTGTCGAGTCCATGAAGGGTGATTTGATCTCGATGAACCCCATTCCCCAGGTCATGCAAACGCCGAGCACCCAGCCCAGCAGCAGGCCGAGAACGCCGATCATCATGGATTCCACGACGAAGATCTGCCTGATGACACGCGATGCAAAGCCGAGCGATTTCATGATGGCGATGTCGCGCGTCTTCTCATGCGTGATGGTCGAGATGATGTTGTAGGTGCCAAAGGAGGCAACCATCAGGATCGCGCTGACGACTGTGTACATGATGATGTTGCGCACCTGAAACGCCGAGAGAAGATCCTCATGCGCTTCCTGCCACGAAACCGATTTGTAGCCGGTTTCAGCCTCGATCCGTCGAGCGACCTCTCGTGCCTGCATGACATCGCGCACTTTCACGCGCAGCTCGTTCACGAGTCCCGTTTGGCCAGCTAGAATTTGCCCCGTCTTGATGAGCACATAGGATTGCGTGTCATCGACCTGGCTGACACCCGAGTGCGACAGCGCAACGACCGTCGCCGATATGGTGTTGCCGCTGCCCGCCGTCACAACGATGCTATTGCCGACGCGCGCTCCGATTTTTTTCGCGAGGCCGTCCCCCAGGATGATGGCGTTCGACGCTTTGAAGAGATTGTCGAGCGAGCCGGAGCGTATCTGCGTTGGCAGTTTCGAGACGTTCATTTCGCGACGCGGATCAATACCGGTGACGCTCGCCGCCGTGTCGCGGCCCGCGAAACGGATCACGGCCTTCCACTGCACGGATGGCGCGAGCGTGCCGGGCAGCCAGCCTTCCAGAGCGGCCATGATGGCGAAGGGATTCTTGATTCCCGGTCGCAGGACGCGCGTCGTCAACCCGTGAATTTCGGCGGCGTCATAAACGATATCGGCGGGCTGGCGCGGCGGCTCGCGCTGCTCGTCGGTGACTGAGATGTGCGGCAGTGAATCGACGAGCTGCGCCACGAAATCGTTCTGCGAGCCCTCCATCAAGGCAGCCATCATGACGGAGAAGCCGACGCCGATGGCAACGCCCATGACGCCCACCAGCGTCTGGCGCATGCGTGCGCGGATATGCGTGAGGGCAATCGAAAAGACGAGGCCTCTCATGCCGCTCATGAACCATTCCCCGAAGACTTGAGATGAATGCGCATCCCATCGGTGAAGGACGATTGCAGCGGCGAGGCGATGATATCGCCTTCTGCCACCCCCTGTTCGACCTCCAGAGCACGCGTGCCGCGAATGCCGGTCTTCACCGTGACGCGGTGCAGGCGATCCCCGTTGACGCGAAAGACATCGCTGCCTTGCACCGCTTCGGTGGGCACGAGCAGCACGTTGTCCTTCTCACGCGTGACGATATTGGCTTCGATGCTCATGCCGATGCGCAACGGCGTGTCGTCGGGAAGCGTGAGATAGACACGGAATGTTTTCGTCGCAGGGTCCCCTTTAGGCGTCATGTCGCCGACTTGCGCGGCGAGCGGCTGGTCCTTGAAACCTTCGCTGCGTACCAGCACGGCCTGCCCCGTGCGGACGCGGGGAATGTCCTCCTCGTTGACATCGGCGACGATGCGCAGAGGTTTGGGCTGCCCCACCCAGAAAAGAACGTCGCTGGTGCCTATGCCCGCGATCTCGCCAACTTCGCCATCCTTGCGCAGCACCACGCCGTCCATGGGCGCGCGCAATTGCAGGTCGGATATGCGCTCTGTCTGGGCAACGATACGCGCTTCGAATTCCTGCAGCTGTGTCATAGTCTGGTCGAGCGCCGTCTGCGTCGCCGCATTGCGTGCGACCAGCATGCGCGTGCGTTCCACGTCCTGGGCGAGCCTCTGGCGCCGTGCCTGAAGTTCGGCGAGGAAGGCACGCTCTTCGGCGTCGTCGAGGCGGGCAATCACATCGCCCGCCTTCACCTTCTGGCCCTCGCAATCGCAGATGTAGACGAGGCGCTTGCGCGAGAGCGCCACGACCTTGGCCCAGCGTTCAGGCTCGACGATGCCCGTAGCATAAACGACCTCCGCCGCGCGCCCTCGCGTCACCTTCGCCGTGGTGACGTCGGGCGCGAAATATCCGGTGACATAGGCATAGCCGAGACCGCCAGCGGCGGCTGCGATCAACATTGGAAGGAGAAGAGTGCGCAGGCGCATCAGATTTGTTCCAGCCGGGTGCATCGCGCGTGAAGCTTGAACACGAGTAGACGCGGTACACCACCTCTGCGCCATGCGCTCGCGCAAAGCGAGCCTCCAACCTATGCTGATTTTGTCGTCTCATGGAGATCTGGCCCCGGTCAGCGGGAAAAGATAGGCTCGCCAGCAGACATCGATCGCGGAGGAGCGGCCATGACAACCTCCCATCCCACCACCCCGAACGACCTCGAAGCCTACTGGATGCCGTTCTCGTCGAACCGCGCATTCAAGAAGGCCCCGCGCATGATTTCGCGCGCCAAGGAAATGCATTATTTCACCCCGGAAGGGCGGCCCATCATCGATGCCGTCGCCGGGCTCTGGTGCTGCAATGCCGGACACCAGCGCGACGAGATTGTCTCCGCGATCCAGGCGCAGGCGGCGGAGCTGGATTTCTCGCCGCCGTTCCAGTTCGCACACCCCAAGGCCTTCCAACTCGCAACACGAATTGCCGCGCTGGCGCCGGGGGACCTTGACCATGTGTTCTTCACCAATTCGGGGTCCGAAGCCGTCGACACGGCGCTGAAGATCGCGCTGGCATTCCACAACATCCGGGGCGAAGGCGCGCGCCAGCGGCTGATCGGGCGCGAGCGCGGCTATCACGGCGTCGGCTTCGGCGGCAGTTCGGTGGGCGGCATGGTCAGCAATCGCAACTTGGTCGGCGGGCTGCTCAATGGTGTCGATCACCTTCCAACTACATACGACCGCTCGAAACAGGCATTCACGCGCGGCGAGCCTGCGTGGGGCGCGCATTTGGCCGACGAGCTGGAGCGGATCGTGGCGCTGCACGATGCCTCGACCATCGCCGCTGTGATCGTCGAGCCCATGGCTGGCTCCACCGGCGTGTTACCGCCGCCTAAAGGCTATCTCGAACGCCTCAGGGCGAACAGCGACAAGCACTGCGTCCTGCTCATTTTCGATGAAGTCATCTGCGGCTACGGGCGGCTCGGCTTTGCCTTCGCGGCCGAGCGCTACGGCGTGATCCCGGACATGATCACCTTCGCCAAGGGCGTCACCTCGGGCGCCGTGCCCATGGGCGGCGTTCTCGTGCGCAGCGGCATCCACGACACGTTCATGCGTGGCCCTGAGCACATGATCGAGCTGTTCCACGGCTATACCTATTCAGCCCATCCGCTCGCCTGCGCGGCGGGGCTGGCCGCGCTGGATCTTTATGCGCATGAGGATTTGTTTGCCCGCGCGCGCGGGCTGGAGGAAAAGTTCGGCGATGCCTTCCAGGCTTTGGCGGATCTGCCCAACGTCCTCGACATCCGCACCATCGGCCTCGTGGCGGCCATCGACCTCGCGCCCATCGAGGGAAGCCCGGGTCTGCGCGGCTATCGCGCGATGGAACACGCCTTCCATGAGACCGGCATGATGCTGCGCGTGGCAGGCGACACGCTGGTGGCCACGCCGCCGCTCGTCATCAGCGAGGCGCAGATCGGTGAAATCGCGGACAAGTTCGCGCAAGTGGTGAAGGCGGTGGCGTGAGGCCACCTCTTGCCCCTCATGCACACGACGCTTATGAAACGGGCCTGTTCTTTCCGCTGGCCCCACGTGGTTTCATGACCGATTCAAGCTCCAAGGCGGCGAATGCTGCTTCCGCCACCGTCAAGGCTCGGCTGCCGCGCGGGTTCGCCGATCGCGGCCCCGCCGAGATCGCTGCGACGCAACGCATGAGCGTGGCCATTCGCGAGGTCTATGAGCTCTACGGGTTCGAGGCGGTCGAGACGCCGTTCATCGAATATACGGAGACGCTGGGCAAGTTCCTGCCCGATCTCGACCGGCCCAACGAAGGCGTGTTTTCCTTTCAGGACGACGACGAGCAATGGCTGTCGCTGCGCTACGACCTGACGGCGCCGCTCGCCCGCTATGTGGCTGAAAACTTCGACAAGCTGGCGAAACCCTATCGCTCCTATCGCTCGGGCTTCGTGTTCCGCAACGAGAAGCCGGGCCCGGGGCGCTTCCGCCAGTTCATGCAGTTCGATGCCGACACGGTGGGTTCGGCTTCGGTCGCCGCCGATGCCGAAATCTGCATGATGGCCGCCGATACGCTCGAAAAAGTCGGCATCGGCCGCGGCGATTACGTGATCAAGGTCAACAATCGCAAGGTGCTCGACGGCGTGCTGGAGGCTGCGGGCCTCGCGGGTGAGGAGCGCGCCGCGCAACGTCTCATCGTGTTGCGCGCCATCGATAAGCTCGATCGGCTCGGCACTGATGGCGTACGCCTGCTGCTTGGCTCGGGACGGAAGGACGAGTCCGGCGACTTCACCAAGGGTGCCGATCTCGCCTCCTCGGCCATTGAGCGCGTGCTGGCCTTCACGGGCGCACGGGCGAGCACGAACGAAGCCACCATCGGCCACCTTCGTACAGCCGTGGGCGATTCTGCACGCGGCGCCGAGGGCGTGAACGAACTCGCAGAAATGGTCGCGCTGTTCTCGGCGGCGGGCTATGGCGACGGCCGCATCGTGATCGACCCGGCAGTGGTGCGCGGGCTCGAATATTACACCGGCCCCGTCTACGAGGCCGAACTCACCTTCGAGGTGAGGGACGAGCTTGGGCGGCCCATGCGCTTCGGGTCGGTCGGGGGCGGTGGCCGTTACGACGGGCTGGTGGCGCGTTTCCGTGGCGAGCCTGTTCCCGCGACCGGGTTTTCCATCGGCGTCTCGCGGCTACTGGCCGCGTTGCAAGCCGTGAAGAGCCCCATTGCGACGGGCAAAGGCGCGCAGGGTCCAGTCGTCGTTCTGGTGCTCGACCGCGCAGAAATGCCTCGCTACCAGGGCTTTGTCACGCAGCTGCGGCAGGCGGGCATCCGCGCCGAGCTGTATCTGGGCGCAGCCGGCATGAATGCGCAGCTGAAATATGCCGACAAGCGGCACTCTCCCTGTGCTGTCATTCAGGGCTCGAACGAGCGCGACAAGGGCGAGGTGTCGATCCGCGATCTCGTGCTGGGCGCCGAACTCGCCGCCTCAACGAAGGACCGCGCCGATTATCTGGAACTGCGCAGCCGCGCCCAGTTCGCTGCGCCCGAAGCGGGGCTGATAGAGGCTGTGCGTGAGGTTCTCGGGCGTCACGGGTGAGCGTTGCCGGATGCACGCGCACGCCCTATCGTTCGGTTTAGTCATGGAGTGTGAATTGATGAAGATACGTCACGTGGCCGCATCTCTCGCCCTGGCTCTGGCCACACTCGCCACCCCCGCGATGGCGCAGCGCAAGCCGCCCGCGCAGCCAGCCGCGCCGGCTCCGAACCCGAATGAGAAGACCTATCCGGTCGGTGCAAACTGGACATTGCGTGAGATGAACGGGAAGCCCATCCCGGCGGGCATAGAGGCGACGTTGACCATCGACGACCGCTTTCGCGCGTCCGGCATTTCGGGCTGCAACACCTGGTCCGCCACGATGTGGCCCGTGCGCAACCAGCGCTTTGCCGTGGGCCCTGTCGCGCTGACGAAGAAGGCCTGCCCGGCTCCCGTGATGGCTTTCGAGCGCGCGTACCTCACAGCCCTCCATGCACAGCCGCAGTGGGACCTCATCGGCAGCACACTCGAGGTCAAGGGACCCGCCGGCACGCTGAAGTTCGCGCGGGGCTTTTGACCGCGCCCCGCGACGCGTCGGAAAGCGCCCGGGCACGCACGCGCGCGCTGCCGGGCATCGTGTCGCTGATCGGTTTCCTCGGCCTATGGGAAATCGCTGCGCGCCTGAGCGGCGTCCCTGCGTTCATTCTCCCCACACCCTCACGCATCACGGGCGTGCTCGTTCGGCGCTTCGATGTGATAGCGCCTGAGGCCCTGGTGACGCTCGGCGAAATCGCTGGCGGTTTTGTTGCTGGCACATGCGCGGGGCTCGCCTTTGCACTGCTGATGGCGCGCTGGCGTTTTGCCGCCGAGGCGTTCGGGCCGCTGCTCGTGGTGGCGCAGGCGCTTCCCGTGTTTGCCATCGCACCCGTGCTGGTTCTCTGGTTCGGCTTCGGCTTCACCTCAAAGATCGTGATGTGCGGCCTCATCATTTTCTTTCCGGTTGCCACGAGTTTCTTTGAAGGCCTGCGTCGCACGGAGCCGGGACTCATCGACCTCGCGCAGCTCAACAATGCGCGCCCCTTCGACACGTTACGGCTCATCCGCGTGCCTGCCGCCCTGCCATCGTTGGCCGCGGGGCTGCGCATCGCGGCGGCTGTCGCACCGCTCGGCGCCGTGGTCGGCGAATGGGTGGGCTCGTCATCGGGCCTCGGCCTGTTGATGCTGCATGCCAATGCGCGCATGCAGACGGACCTCGTCTTCGCCGCGCTCTTCGTGCTTGTGGTTTTATCGCTCGGCCTTTGGGCGACCGTCGGGCTGCTGACACGGCGCCTTCTTCACTGGTCGCCTGCGACCGCCTGACTTTTCCTTTTCTTCCGGAGCATTCGCCGTGACACGTAGATCCAAACTTGCCTCCGGCTGGCTCGCCGCCGCCTTCGCACTCTTACTCGCAACAACGCCCGCGATCGCGCAGGAAAAGCTGACCGTCCTTCTCGACTGGTTCGTCAACCCCGATCATGCCGCGCTGATCGTCGCCAAGCAGGGCGGCTATTTCAAACGCGCCGGTCTCGACGTCACTCTGGTCGAGCCGGCCGACCCGTCCGCACCGCCGAAGCTCGTCGCTGCGGGGCAAGGCGATATCGCGCTCTCTTACCAGCCCAATCTCTATCTGCAGGTGAAGGAAGAGTTGCCGGTGCGGCGCATCGGCGGCGTCATCGACACGCCCTTGAACAGCCTCGTCGTGCTCGCCGATGGGCCGGTAAAGAGCATCGCCGATCTGAAGGGCCGCACCATCGGCTATTCCATTGCGGGCTTCGAGGAGGCGCTGCTCTCAACCATGCTGGAAAGCGCAGGTCTCAAACTCTCGGACGTGAAGCTTGTCGATATCAACTTCGCGCTGACTCCGGCGCTCGCTGCCGGGCAGGTCGATGCCGTGATCGGGGCGTTCCGCAATTTCGAGCTGACCGAGCTGAAGCTCGAAGGCAAGACGGGCCGTGCCTTTTACCCGGAAGAGCATGGTGTGCCCTCCTATGACGAGCTGATCTACATCGCGCGTCAGGACAAGGCGGCCGATCCGCGTTTTGCCAAATTCATGGATGCGGTCGAAGCTGCCACCGTCTTCACGCTCAACCATCATGATGAAGCCTGGGCGATGTTCATCGCCAACCAGCCCAAGCTCGATGACGCCCTGAACAAGCAGGCCTGGACCGACACGCTCCCGCGCCTGCAGGCGAGCCCGCGTGCGCTCGATGCTCGCCGCTATGCGCGTTTTGCCGACTACATGAAAGCGCGCGGGCTGATCGACAAGGTCGAGCCGCTCGCGCGCTATATCGGAGAGTAAACCGTCTCAGTGCGTCGCCAGCAGGGCCTCGACCGGCGAGAAGGTGCCATCCGTCTGCTTCGTCATGTGAATGCGACGCTGGTGGAAGGCGATGAGCGTCGAGCGGTGGCCGATCGAAACGATTGTCGTGTCCGGCAAGAGGTCGGCCAGTGCGTGATAGATCGCCGCCTCGAGATCTTCGTCGAGCGCGGCGGTCGCCTCGTCCTGGAACAGCCTGTCAGGCTTGGCGAGAAGCGCGCGCGCGATGGCGAGACGCTGCTGCTCGCCGCCCGAAAGTCGCTGCGACCAGACACCTTCCTCATCGATGCGCTTGGCAAGGGCAGGTAGACGCGCTGCGATGAGTGCGCTGCGAATATCCTCGTCGAGGAATTCCCCTGTCACCGCGGGATACGTCACAGCGTTCCGCAGTGTGCCCTGCGGCAGATAGGGCTTTTGCGGCAGCAGCAGCAGCGTCTTGCCTTCAGGCGTGCGCACCTCGCCCTCGCCGAACGGCCAGACGCCGGAGATGACGCGGAACAAGGTCGATTTCCCCGAGCCCGACGGCCCGGTGAGCAACACGCCCTCGCCGGCCGCGAAGATAACCCCATCCGTCTCGATCACCTGGCGCCCATCGGGCAGCCGCACATCGAGACGTCCGATGGCGATCGTGTCGCGCGCATGGCTGAACGATTCAATGCGCGGCGGCTCGGCGTCGAGCGTGCGCGCGGTTTCAATCGCGCTGTCGAACGAGGTCAGGCGGTCGAGCACCGCCTTGAAGTCGGCGAGCGACGAATAATAATTGATGAAGAAGGTCAGCGCGCCTTCCACACGTCCGAACGCGCCCGCCGTCTGCGTCATCACGCCGAGCTGGATCTTCTGCGCGAAATAGAAGGGCGCGGTGAAGATGTAGGGAATGA